>NZ_JBEXGX010000021.1:137558-174130 GCF_040607495.1 Streptomyces sp. NPDC005281
CGAGACCGACGCGTGGGACGGGACCAGCGGCGGGAAGTACGTACTGCGCGGAGGGGCGATCATCGCCTGGTACGTGCCCGCCGGCGGGACACCAGGAGCCAGCCGGCCGGCGGGACACGAGAGGGCGCGCGAAGACGCCCGGCTCCGCCGGAGAGTTGTCCGGCGGAGCCAGGCGGTGAAGCGGGAGGAGGAGCGGCGCCGAGGACGTACCGGTACCGGGCCGCTGCCCAGGGGCCGGTACCGGGCCGGTGTGTCAGGCGGCGTCGAGAGCGGCGGTGATCTTGCCGGCGGTCGCGGTGAGGGTGGGGCCGGGCTCGCCCTTGGAGGTACGGGCGGAGGCCTCGACGGCGACGAGGACGGTGCTGCGGAAGTTGTCGGCCTCCTCGGGGGCCTGCTTCTTCAGCAGCTGCACGGCGGCGGTCAGGGCGGGCAGGACGCGGTCGGCGATCTCGGCCGCGGACTTGCCGCTCAGGTCCCCGACCGGGGACTTCTCCGCCAGCACGTGGCCGACCAGGCCGGTGCCGGTGGTCAGGGCGATGCTGCCCTGGGTGGCCACCTTGTGCGGGGAGTCGGCGCCGGCGGCCGCGGCCATCAGCGTCACGGCGCCGTAGGCGGCGGTCCGCAGGGTGAGCTTGTCCTGGTCGCTGAGGGTGACGGACATGGTGGGGGGCTCCTTCGTGTCGTACGCCGTGCCCGGCGTCGCTCCGTTTACGTGGCTCCACTGTGGCACACACTTGGCGCCATTCTGAGCCATTTGTGGCACCGGTGTGTGCCGTGAGGTGACCTGTGCTCACAAAGCCACAGCTCGGACGGCATGGTCGCTGGCATCAGGACGACCGAATCTCGATGGCCGACACCGCCCCTCTTCGGCGACGGGCGGGCAGTCGGGCCGCCGGTGTCCTCGGGGGATGGTGGGGACACCGGCAGGCCCTTTCGGTGCTCCAAGAAGGCTCATGACCGTCCGCATCGGAGCTCGCGACCCCGAGCGTCGCAGGCCGCACTCGACGCGACCTCGAGCGCCGCTGGAGCCCTCGGTGCGTCCGCGGTGATCGTCGTCCGGCGCTCCAACCGGCTTCGAGTGACCTGGCGGACGCTGGCGGCCGGCTCATCGGACGGATGGCTGATCACGACGGCCGGAAGGGACATTTATGACCGCCCTGGACGACACACCGGTCGGGCAGCGGCGCGGCACGGTCGCCGAACTCGAGGCCGTACGCGCCGACATGCGCCGGGGACCCAGCGACAAGGCGACTGCGGCGCAGCACGCCAAGGGCAAGCTCACCGCCCGCGAACGCCTCCAACTCCTCTTCGACGAAGGCCGGTTCACCGAGGTCGAAGGGCTGCGCAGACACCGGGCGAGCGGCTTCGGACTGGAGGACAAGCGCCCCTACACCGACGGCGTGGTCACCGGCTGGGGCCGGGTGTTCGGCCGTACCGTCTTCGCGTACGCCCATGACTTCCGCATCTTCGGAGGCTCCCTCGGCGAGGCGCACGCCGAGAAGATCCACAAGATCATGGACATGGCCGCCACGGCGGGCGCCCCGATCGTGGGCCTGTGCGACGGCGCCGGAGCGCGCATCCAGGAAGGGGTGACCGCGCTCGCCGGCTACGGCGGCATCTTCCAGCGCAACGTCCGCAACTCCGGCGTCATCCCGCAGATCAGCGTGATGATGGGCCCCTGCGCGGGCGGCGCGGCCTACTCCCCGGCACTGACCGACTTCGTGTTCATGGTGCGCGGCACCTCGCAGATGTTCATCACCGGCCCCGACGTCGTGCAGGCCGTCACCGGAGAACGGATCAGCCACGACGAACTCGGCGGCGCCGACGCCCACACCACCCTCTCCGGAGTCGCCCACTTCGCCCACGACGACGAGGAGAGCTGCCTCGCCGACGTCCGCTACCTGCTGTCCTTCCTGCCCGCCAACAACCGTGAACAGCCGCCCACCGAGCCCTGCGCGGACCGGCCCGACCGGCTCACCCCGGCCCTGCTCGACCTGGTGCCCTCCGACGACAAACGCGCCTACGACATGCGCGAGGTCATCGAGGAGTTCGTCGACGCCGGCGACTTCTTCGAGGTGCACGAGGCATGGGCGCCCAACGTCGTGTGCGCCCTGGCCCGGCTGGACGGCCATGTCGTCGGCATCGTCGCCAACCAGCCCGCCGCGCTCGCCGGAGTCCTCGACATCAAGAGCAGCGAGAAGGCGGCCCGCTTCGTGCAGATGTGCGACTCCTTCAACATCCCGCTCGTGACGCTCGTCGACGTGCCCGGCTTCCTGCCCGGCGTCGGCCAGGAACACGGCGGCATCATCCGCCACGGCGCGAAACTCCTCTACGCCTACTGCAACGCGACCGTCCCCCGCGTCCAGCTCATCCTGCGCAAGGCCTACGGCGGCGCCTACATCGTCATGGACTCCCGCTCCATCGGCTCCGACGTCTCCTTCGCCTGGCCCGGCAACGAGATCGCCGTGATGGGCGCGGAGGGCGCTGCCAACGTCGTCTTCCGGCGCGAGATCGCGGCCGCGGACGACCCCGAGTCCGCCCGCAGACAGCACATCAAGGAGTACCGGGAACAGCTCATGCACCCCTACTACGCCGCCGAACGCGGCCTGGTGGACGACGTCATCGACCCCGCCGAGACCCGCGTCAGGCTCATCGACGCACTCGCCGTACTGCGCACCAAGTACGTGGCCCAGCCCTCCCGCAAACACGGCAACCAGCCCCAGTGACCCACCCGGCCACCCCGCCCGCCACCCTTCCCCCTCCCGTAGGCCCCGCCCGTCACCCTTCATCCCGGCCGCCCCGCCCGCCACCTCGGCCGGCCCGGCCCGCCACCGTTCAGCCCACCCGGCCCGCCCGGCTCCTCACCCCTCCTGCGCCGGGAGACACCCGCCCCCCGTCACCCGTCCACCAAGACCGAGCCCCGCGCGATGACGGACCCCCCGGCGCAACCCCCGTCGAAGGTCAAGCACCCGTCCGAACCCCCGGCGCAGCAGCCGCAGTTGATGCCGTGAACGGCGCCGCACGAGCTGGGCGATCGGGGCGCAGGCGCCGCCGGCCCTTTCACTCGTGACGGATGCGACGACGGACTCCGGGGCGGACTCGCGAGTGGACATGACTCTCCGGACGGTTGAGGCGCACGGCGTCAAGGACGCGCGGGATCACCGGTGTTGGGGCAGCCACGATGAACGGCCGCGAACGAGAAGCGCTCGAAGAGCACCAGAGAAGCCTTGCCCCCGACGCACACGGCGTTCCCCACCCTCCTCTTTGCCGATCCTCGACCGGGAAGCGAGCGCGATGGGCCATAGATGGACGGTGCAGCCGGTCATCCCGGTGGACCGAGATCCCGAACAGGAGATGGTCGGCATGAGCATCAACGCGAGCGACCGCACCGGGAACGTCACCGGCGAACTCGACGATCTCTTCCACGTCTTCGACACGACGCTGCGCGACGGCGCGCAGCGCGAGGGCATCAACCTCACGGTCGCCGACAAGCTGGCCATCGCGCGGCACCTGGACGACTTCGGGGTGGGCTTCATCGAGGGCGGCTGGCCCGGCGCCAACCCCCGCGACACCGAGTTCTTCGCCCGCGCGCAGAGCGAGCTCGATCTGCGGCACGCGAAGCTCGTCGCCTTCGGCGCGACCCGCAGGGCCGGCGGCAAGGCGAGCGAGGACCTCCAGGTCAAGGCACTCCTGGACTCGGGTGCCCCGGTGATCACGCTGGTCGCCAAGTCGCACGACCGGCATGTGGAGCTGGCGCTGCGCACCACGCTGGAGGAGAACCTGGAGATGGTCCGCGACACCGTCTCCCACCTGGTCGCGCAGGGACGACGGGTGTTCGTGGACTGCGAGCACTTCTTCGACGGCTACCGCGCCAACGCCGCCTACGCGAAGTCCGTCGTCCGCGCCGCGCACGAGGCCGGCGCCGATGTGGTCGTGCTGTGCGACACCAACGGCGGCATGCTCCCCGCCCAGGTCCAGGCGATCGTGCAGACGGTCCTGGCGGACACCGGCGCCCGCCTGGGCATCCACGCCCAGGACGACACCGGCTGCGCGGTCGCCAACACCCTGGCCGCCGTCGACGCGGGCGCCACGCATGTGCAGTGCACGGCCAACGGCTACGGCGAGCGGGTCGGCAACGCCAACCTCTTCCCCGTGGTCGCCGCGCTGGAACTGAAGTACGCCATGAAGGTCCTGCCCGCGGGCAAGCTCCGCGAGACCACCCGCATCTCCCACGCGATCGCCGAGGTCGTCAACCTGACTCCCTCCACCCACCAGCCGTACGTCGGGGTGTCGGCGTTCGCGCACAAGGCCGGCCTGCACGCCTCCGCGATCAAGGTCGACCCGGACCTGTACCAGCACATCGACCCGGAACAGGTCGGCAACACCATGCGGATGCTGGTCTCCGACATGGCCGGCCGCGCCTCCATCGAGCTCAAGGGCAAGGAACTCGGCATCGACCTCGGCGGCGACCGTGAACTCGTCGGCCGGGTCGTGGAGCGGGTCAAGGAACGCGAACTCGAGGGCTACACCTACGAAGCCGCCGACGCCTCCTTCGAACTCCTGCTGCGCGAGGAGGTCGAGGGCAGACCGCTGCGCTACTTCCGGGTCGAGTCCTGGCGGGCCATCCTGGAGGACCGCCCCGACGGCAGCCACGTCAACGAGGTCACGGTGAAGCTGTGGGCCAAGGGCGAGCGCATCGTCGCCGTCGCCGAGGGCAACGGCCCCGTCAACGCCCTGGACCGCGCCCTGCGCGTCGGCCTGGAGCAGATCTACCCGCAGCTCGCCCGCCTCGGAGTGGTCGACTACAAGGGCCGCATCCTGGAGGCCCGGCACGGCACGGAGTCCACGACCCGGGTCCTGATCTCCACGACGGACGGCACGGGGGAGTGGTCCACGGTCGGCGTGGCGGACAACGTCATCGCCGCGTCCTGGCAGGCCCTGGAGGACGCCTACACCTACGGCCTCCTGCGAGCGGGCGTCGAGCCCGTCGACTAGATGATCGATTCCAAGGGTTAGTGGTCGTAGGCAGTCAGTGCGCGCATGACCGGCTGGCCAGTGTGGTCGTTGTGCCAGATGGCTGCGGTGAGTGCCAGGACGCGGACGGCCACCCTTTCCTGCACATTCGGGCCCGTGCGACACAGAACAGAGCAGCCCGCGCCGGCAGCGAGGCAATGACGGCCCTGCTGAAGACCTGGCACGATGTCCGGCATGGGCCGACCGGTGACGCTGAAGGACAACCTCGCCTCTCGCCGTCAGCACGCGACTCTCCAGCGGGAGTCCTTCGACGGCGCGGATCTCGCCTCGGTGCGCTTGCAGCCCTTGTGGTTCACGCGGTGCACATTTCGTGAGACCGACCTCCGCCAAGCCACTCTCGACGGCTGCCACTTCAAGCTGTGCGATCTTCGCGGAGCCAATCTGAGCGGTGCCTCCATGAGGGGGGTCACGCTGACGGGCTGCGATCTGACCGGCGCCGACCTGCGGGCAGCGGATCTGACCGGCGCCCGATTCGGCCGGGTCCTCACCGGCACTCCGCCTCATGGGCTCACCAACGCCACCGACGTCAGACTGGACGACGCCGTCCTCCGCGACCTCCAGCTCGACCAGGTCATCGGCTGGCCCATCGCCGAGTAATCGACCGATGTCCGAGGCGCACGGACCCGCCTCGACGCATCAGGCCGACCCCTTGGAATAGATCATCTAGCGGGGGAGAAGGCTCGTCCTCATGGCCCGCGCAGACGACGCCGGGTGATGCGAGTACTGATTGCTCACTTCGGGGTGCTGGACTCCCGCCTAGGTTTCAGGCATGCGAGCGCCTCGCAACCGCGGGCGGTCCGCCGATCCGAAGGAGCAGCTGTGCAGAACGTGACCGAGGCCGGAATCACCTACGCCGTCAAGACGGGCAGCATGAACCACAACGAGATCGTCGTGGCCGTAGGTCTCGTCGCCGAGGTGGCCGACCGTGCCGAGACGAGCCTCAGGACCGGTTCCATGAACCACAACGAAATCGTGATCGCCGGCTGATCCGCCCCAGGAGTTCCCGAGGCTACCCGCCTACGTATCCGCGTCCCCGCACGAGACCGACCGTTTCGTGCGGGCGAGGCCGGAACGCACGGAGATCGCTCCCAGGCTGCGGTGCCGGCGAAAGCAGACCCCGCGACTGTGGAACCAACAAGGGCCCAGGCACACTCTGCGTGTTGTAGTCCTGATCGAAAGGTTGGCCCGGACATGATCACGCTCACCAAGGAAGACGGCCCCGCGGACCTGGATGGGGTGACCCATCTGTCCATCGGTGTGTCCTGGGACCCCACGGCCGGCAGCAGTGGCGGGGTGCTGGGCAAACTGCGCCGCAAGTCGGGGACCGACCTGGACCTGATCGCCATCGCCATGCAGGGCCGCGACCCGGTACGCCTCGCGGGTCTGGACTCCCTCGACCCCATGGGCAACGGCTCGCTGGTCCACAGCGGCGACAACCAGACCGGCCACGGCAGCGGCGACGACGAGACGGTGACCGTCGAGTTCGCCGGGGTCCCGCCCCACATCACGTCGATCGTGTTCGTCGCCGCCGCGTACAAGAAGGGCAGCGCCTTCGAGAAGGCACGCAACATCAGCTTCAAGGTGTACGACGCGACCGGCGGAAGCACGCAGCAGGTCGCCGACATATGGCCCAGCCTGCTCACCCAGGACAACGGCTGCGCCGTGGCGAAGGCGATCCGGACCGGCACCGGCGGCTGGAAGCTCGAAGTGATCAACACGACGGGGAAGATCAAGCAGGGCGACGAACACGCCCTGATGCGCTTCGCGGTCAGCAAGTAGTCCGCCGACGAAGCGACGGCACCGCAGCAGCCGTGGGGAGCACAAAGGACCAGTGGAGCCGGCCCTCCAGAGCCCGGTTCCCTGCCGTGGGCGGAGCGGGCGACCGGGCCCAGAAGCTGTCCAGATTCTGGCCAGCCGAGAGGGTGAGGCTGACGCCGGGCTTCCGGTCGCTCCTGAGTCGGCCCTTCGTCGGCAGGGTGCCCGGGGTCGGCCGCCGCTGCGCGCGGGTTTCGATCGGGACCTGCGGGCGCCAACGCAGTTGGTCGCGGCGACGGGTCAGGTAGGCGGTCTCGGCGGTGTTGCCCGCCAGATCGATGGCTTTGTCGTAGGACGCGCGTGACTGCTGACTGCGGCCCAGCCTGCGCAGCAGGTCGGCGCGGGTCGCGTGGTAGGCGTGATGGCCGGCCAGCTGGTCCTCAAGACGGTCGATGGCTGCCGGCGCCACCTCCGGGCCGTCGAGTTCGGCGACCGCGATGGCCCGGTTGCCCCGGGCGGCCGGCGGACGACTGCCGGCAGGAGGCGAACCGGGCCGTTCGGGCCGGGGGCCGACTCAGCTCTGTCCGGATCCTGCCAGAGCCGTGAGTACGCGTCGGGTCTTACTCTCGGGATGTTCGGAGAGTGTCACCCCGCGCTCCCGCAGCGCGTCCTCCAGCTTTCGCTGCTTGCGCTCGGCCCGCGCCGTGAGCTCCTCCAGGTCGTCCTCGTCCTTCGGCTTCACCCGGATCGACCCCTCCAGGAAGTCCAGACCGGCAACCGACCACGCCTCCAAGTCCACGTCCAGGTCGTCGAGCTGGACGTCGTCGAACTTCGTCGAGTGAATCGGCCCCAGCGCGACCAGCCTGCCGAGCCGGACTGCGGGCACGCAGGTACGCAGAAACTGGTCCTGCACGGCGTCGATCATCGCGGCGGGATCGGCTCCGGGCTCCACCGCACCCGACAGCGCCCCCGGAGGGTGATCACTGACCAGGGAAGCGGACAGCACACGGTTCTTCCCCGACCAGTCCTCCTCGATCTTGTACGTGAACGGCTCCGCGTCGAACGGAGCAGAGAACCGGCCGACCAACTGCTCCCGGACGCATGGACGCAACTTGACGGTCAGGTCGTCCGCACTGTCGCCGATTCTGAACCTCACGATCACGCCGCCGTCCAGCAGGGGCACGCGTCCCTGCGCGACGCCTTCCTGGTCCTCGGCGAACCAGATTCGGCGCGTGGTCATCGCACTGCCCGATGCGCCGAGGGCCGACAGCGCCGCCGCCACGTCGTCCTCGATGTTGACCTTGATCTCGACTGGGGAGAGGTGCATTGCTTCGCTCCCACACGTTGTCGCGTACGGCCTGTGGAGACCCTGGACGGACGCGTCGAACGGCGTCTGCTGGTCCAGGAGTGAATGGGGTCGACCGTCGCTGACGGTCGCCGGGGACCATCCCTGACGGGCGAGCCCCATCCGGAGCCTGCGGGGTGCCAGGCGATGGATGCCTTGGGTGTGCGACGACCCGGTTCCACCGCAGGAGGACCTCCGGCGCTCGCCGGATCACCTCACTTCAGGATATCCGATCCTGCGGGATCTTCCCGTCGACCTTGGAGCTAAAGTCCGGGAAGAGGAGGCCAGTTGATGAGGCTGCTTTCGCCGGGCCGGGAAACTCTTAAAACAGTTCGTCACCAACATTGTTGCCCCGGCAATCACATGAGGTCACGCGGAAGGACGGCACGGTGGTGGCCTTCGGCGTCGCGTCCGAAGTGACCGAGCATGCGCAGAAGTTGTTGCCCGAGGAAAGCTACCGGCCGGGGTCTGCGTCATCATGGGAAGGAGGGCTTCGCTCGGGGTGCGGGTCGTTGGCACCGAGCGGATACTCGAAGTAGACACGGTTTTCACCCCCTTCGGTCATGCGCACGAAGCAGACGGTGAGACCGCTCACTGCACGGCTGAGCCGGCATCCCGGGATTCACCTCGCCGTCCAGAGGCGCGGAGCAGGTGTTGTCCGGCGCGACAGACGCGATGGTCCGGTCACAGCAAAACCGTCCGCCTGGTGATCCACACCGTCGATGCGCCGCCTCGGGCGCGGACGATCGACGAAGGCGAGCTCCAGTCGGTGCCGGCGTGATTGTCCCCAAACGCGGAGAACAATCCACGCAACAACATCCGATGAGTGAGAATTCGAGATTTCGCCGCTTCTCCTCATGTACGCGAGGTGTCCCACATGACCAGGACCTGCCACCTCAATTGCATCATCCCCCCACACCTGCTCGAGAAGCTCCTGACAAGTGACGACAGCGAGGTGCGCCAAGTTGCGCTGAACACCTTGCTGACCACCGCTCGGTTGCGGGGTGAGCGAGGTGTCCGGGCGTCCTTCGCCGGTGTCGCTGCCACCCCCGGCAATGGCCGGCGGACCGTCTTCGACTGCAAGAACGGCACCTTCCTCCCTTCGGCTGTTCTCGCCCGCTCGGAGGACGGGCCGGAGTCCGCGGATGATTCCGTCAACCGGGCATTCGACGGACTCGGAGCGACACGCGATTTCTACAAGACGGTGTTCAACCGCGACTCGATCGACGGCCAAGGGATGCGCCTGGACGCATTCGCCCACTTCGGCGAGAGGTTCAACAACGCTTTCTGGGACGGGCAACAGATGGTTTTCGGGGACGGGGACGGAAAGATGTTCTCCGACTTCACCGGATCCGTCGACGTGATCGGCCACGAGCTGACGCACGGAGTCACCGAGCTCACTGCGGCACTCAAGTATCACAACCAGTCCGGGGCCCTGAACGAATCCATGTCGGACGTCTTCGGGTCGCTGGTCAAACAGTGGTCGCTGAAGCAGTCGGTCGACGAGGCGGACTGGCTGATCGGGCCTGAGATCTTCACCCCGGGAATCGACGGCGATGCCCTGCGATCGATGAAGGCCCCGGGGCACGCGTACGACAACGCCCTGTTCGGCAGGGACCCCCAACCCGACCACATGGAACACTTCGTCAAACTGCCGGACACCGAGAGGGGCGACCTCGGCGGAGTGCACGTCAACTCCGGCATCCCGAACAAGGCCTTCTTCCTGACGGCGGTCCGCATCGGCGGGTTTGCGTGGGAGGCTCCCGGACTCATCTGGTACGAATCGCTGAAGGCTTCCAACCCCGAGACTCAGTTCCAGGAGTTCGCGAACACCACCTACCGGAAGGCCGCGGAACTGTTTGGCGAAGACAGCGCCGAACAGTTGGCCGTACTGGCGGCCTGGCAGGACGTAGGCATCCAGATCAGCGGGATCCTGGCAGGCGTCGCCCGGGCACGAAGCCTCGCCGCCGGCCGGAACGGTGGCGCGGGCGGAGACAAGGGCATGGCGACGGTGAGCCGCCAGATCGGCGCACTGGCCGTCCAGGTGACGGGGCTGGCCAAGGACGTGACCGCGCTGAAGGGCAAGTGACCGACGGCGGTTGACGCGGGCGACCCCAAGCGACGAGGGACGCCGGTCGGTCGGCTGGGAGGGTGTGCCCGATGAAGGTGACCTGGGAAGCGCACGGAGGCCAGGCGGCTGCGATCCGCCTGGGCCTCCCGCCCAAGGTGCTCGACACCGATGCCCTGCCCGATGACGCGGCAGGGGAGCTGGACCGGTTGGTGGCGGCGGCCGTCGTCCCCGAGGCCGGGGAGGAACGGCCCAGCCGCGCCAGGGATGCGATGAGCTACACGATCACGGTGGAGGACGGCGGTCGTTCGACCGCTCTGACCCGGTCCGACGCCACTATGTCCCCGGCATTCGCGGCCCTGCTCGGCTGGCTTGAGAAACATGTCGCGCAGCAGTGACACACGCTGGTGAGCGCATGCCGGCGCCCCGGACGGGCTCTGCCCCGGGCCGAGATCCTGCGCGACTGCCACCAGCGGGTCGACAACCTCCATCACGCGGTCCAGGCAGCTTTGGCAGGGGCCCTCCTCTTGCTGACGGCCCCTCACGCAAGTTCGTCAACAGTGCTGGAAATGGGGTGAATTCTGCCGCTCGCGGCATCCCGCACCTTCAGGTTCCTGAGATGCAACCGGGGTGCGAGAAGGTCATGATGAAGAGGGGGGATCTCCCCTTGGAGGCGATGAGGATGCGACGTGTGTTCACCGCCGCAGCGGCCCTTGCTCTTCCCATTGCCCTGGCGGGTGCGCCGTCTGTTGCTGCATCCACCGGAGCTTCTGCGCATGCGGCTTCGGGTGTTCAGGTCGTGCACCAGTTGAAGAATCCGGCACACCTCGTGTCTCAGGGCCCGGATGACATCTGCAACTTCACCAAGAGCCGACCGATCCTTCATCAAGGATCGTCCGGGCGTGCGGTCCAGCAAGCCCAGTGCTACCTCAACCAGGCGATCGGTGCAGGGCTGGACGAGGACGGGGACTTCGGGCAGCTCACAAGGTCCGCAACGATGGACTTCCAGCAATGTGCCGATATCGTCGTCGACGGGCTTATCGGAGCACAGACTTGGTCCTTCCTTTCCTTCTGGGCCAACAATCCGGACGCTCCGTTCTGTTGACGGCCTCGGTACCGGCCTATCCACGCTGAGAACAGCGTGCCAGCCGTCGCCGGCTCGGCAGGTGACTGAGTCGGCGACGGGTCATGCGAAGATCGTGCTTCCGATCTTGGCGGCGACCTCTGCGTGTGCGAGGTACTCCTCGATGTTGTGCGCGCGATCCCGCGAGTTGGCGACAGCCAGATCGGTCAGCTCCCCGGTCCACACCTTCTTGAGCGGGCAACCGATGGCGACCGTATCGGTCGGGCACCACGCGTTGAACCAATGGGCCACCCGATCGGGGCGGTTGGGGCCGGGAGGGAGCAGCCGGTTGTAGACGGCGTCCATGCCCAGCGGGCTCCCGGTCGTGACGAGCAGTTCAATCTCCAGTTCCGGCGGGAGCCGGTGGATGAGGTCCATACCGACGACGGTGCCGAGGCTGTGGGTGACCAGAGTGACCTTGCCGGTGGAGGGCATCGTCGTGAGGACACAGTCCAGGACCGCCTCCCGGACGTCCGGATACTTCAGGTACGCGGCGACGTCCCGGAGGATTGCTTCGATCGTCACTTCGTCGAGATCGGTCTTGGCGGCCAGCCAGGCCAGCTGACGGCGCAGGGCCCCGACGAGCACAGCGCCCCCGAAGCCCTCGGTGCCCAGTTGCTCTTCCTGCGGCATGCCCTCCTTTTCCGCCGCCTCGGCGACGAGTTGGCTGAGCATTGCTGCCACGCCTGGGTCGAAGGCGCCGACCTCGCCGGTTGCTTCATCGGCGGCCTCGGCCGACGGGCGGGAGCCGGCTTCATGCCGGGAGATGGACTGGATGAGGACGTCGCCGTAGTACGGGAACCAGATGTCTTCCGGGTCGACCGTAGTGATCCCGGCGAGGGTGAGTCCCTCGTTCAGTCCCGCAGACCACTTGCGGCGGAGCACCTCGGGGTCCTTGTTCTCCTGGCGCCTGCCGTGCAGGAAGACCAGACTGTGCTTGCGATCGAAGGCTGAGCTCCTCCCGGCGATCCCGAGGCGGACCGCAAGTGCCTCTCGCCCGGGGACCGCTGGGACGTGCGCGCGCGTCTCGATGGGGCCGGGGAGGACGGCACCCGAGTGCAGGCCGGAGTCGGCGCCCATCTCGGCCAGCAGTGTGCGTGGGCCGGGGCCCAGTGGTGCCGCGGCAAGGTGCTTGAGGATCGAGCTGACGCGTACACCTTCGTTCGACACGTAGTCGATGGCATCGTCGCCGTCACCGCGCTGCCAGATCTGGCCGTCCTTGCGCAGGGTGCGGCCCTGATCGTCGGTCTTCGGCACGCCGCTGTGATGCAGCGCCACGACTTCCCACTGGTCGTTGAAGACCGGAGATCCCGAATTGCCGGGTTCGGTGTCGGTTTTGTAGTGGAGGAAATCGTCCAGTCGCACCTGGAGGGCGTTGTCCCGGACGGCGATTTCCTTCAGGCGACCCATCGGGTGTCCGATGACGTTCACGGGTTCGCCGATGACCAGTTTGCCTGTCTGGACGCTGAGTCTGTTCCACCCGAACCTTTCGCCCGGGGCGGGGCTGTCGGCGTCGGCGGCGATCTGCACGAGTGTGAAGTCGAGGTGTTCGTCCGTGAGGAAGAAGGCGCCGGAGTCGAGTTCGAGTCGGACTGCCGCGTCGGGCGTGTTGTCGGCGGTGACCTGGGCGTTGAACTCCACGAAGCATGCCTGAACTGATTCCTGGTCAGGCAGTACGTGGTGGTTGGTCATCAGCAGCCGTGGCGATACGAGGAAGCCGGTGCCCAAGGGCAGCTCACGACCGTTCTCGCGGACCGAGATCCGGGCGATGCTGCCACCGGCCCGAATGCCACGCGGGAGGAAGCTCCAGGCCTGGAGGTCCTTGGAGACGCCGATGATGCGCTCATTGGCGTCAGGCACATCCAGTACATCGGGGCGGATGCTCTCCACCACGGCTGCGGCCGGCACGCCTCCCCGGTCGAGCAGCCGTCTCGCGCGAGCGGCGAGCGCTTCCGGTGAATCCGGGAACCTCGTACCGGCTTCCAGACGTTTCTCGGCTGCCTGCCGCTCGAAGCTTGCCCCGCGGTACCGCTTGGCCGCGGCCTGGGTCTGCCTCTCCAGCTCCATGCGTGTTCTCAGCACCGCTGACATGGGATCCCGCCGCTTCGCCGTAGACATGTGCCTGCCTTTCCAGGAACCGGGACAGGGCCTCAGGGCGCAACAAGACAGGGTGCAATCGGGTTGCCTGCGGAAATCCCGAGAGGCATATGCTGAAGCTGGCCGTCGGCTCTGTGAGCGATGCGCCGGGCTGCAACCCGGCGGTGTGATGAATCCGAGGACTGCTCCGACCTCGGTTGTGGACACGGATTCGTGCTGCGCTCCTCGGCCGTCGGAGTGGCCGGCCGACTCGCTCGATGTGCCCCTGATCGCGATGTCGAGAGTGCGCCGCCGAGGGGGCGCCTCCCTGGTTCTCGTGCCGCAAGACCGTCACGTCCGCACCGGTGCCTGCGCATCGCTCGTCGGCGCGGTCGCGCCGACGAAGCGCCCGCGGACGCGAGCACCACTTCCTCATCAACTCCTACGGATGCTCTTCGAGGAGCACCCGTTGGGGCGGGCCCAATTGCCTGCCGGTCACGAACGCCGATGAGTTTTCCCGGCCCCGCGAGTCTCACCACCGTTGTCGACAACACAGGAGGAACACGTGGCTCAGCTGCTGAGAGTCCAGAACTTCAACGTCTCGAGCGACGGAATCGGCGCCGGTGAGGACCAGACCCTCGAGCGGCCGTTCGGTCATGTCGATCCCGGGAGGCTGTTCGCCTGGGCCGGCGCCACGGCGAGCTGGCCCATGCGCACCGACCCCGGGGGGAGCCGGGGCCTGGACGACTACCTCACGCGGGACTACGCCCGCAACATCGGCGCCGAGATCATGGGCCGCAACAAGTTCGGGCCCCAGCGCGGGCCCTGGCAGGACCACGAGTGGCAGGGCTGGTGGGGCGACGAACCCCCATTCCGTACCCCGGTGTTCGTCATGACCCATCACCAGCGCCCTTCGTTCACGCTTTCCGACACCACGTTCCACTTCGTCGACGCCGACCCTGCCACGGTCCTCGAGCAGGCCCGCAATGCGGCGCAGGGCAAGGACGTCCGGCTCGGCGGCGGGGCCAGCACCATCCGGCAGTTCCTCGACGCCGACCTCGTCGACACCATGCACGTGGCGGTCTCACCGGTGAAACTCGGTTCCGGCGTACGACTTTGGGAGTCCCCCGACGAGCTGCTCGACCGGTTCCACCTGGAGGTCGTGCCCAGCCCGAGCGGGGTGACGCACCACCTGTTCTGGCGAAAGTAACCGGTCCTCGAGGTCGGCCCCGGCAGGCTGTTCTGCCTTCCGGGGCCGGCCCTGAGATGGGCTGCCGAGTTGCGCATCGGGCGGTCAGCGGGCCTCGACGGCGTCCTCGGCTCGTGGCCCGGCTGGAGGTCAGGGTCAGGCCCGCGGGCCGCCCGGCCGCGGCGGGGAAAGGTGGTCACCGTCGACCGGTACACCAAAAGGACTATTGCCCATTGAACTAATAATCTTCGCGAACCCGGCAATCTGGCGAGTGTCCTGCTTCGGATTCCCCGTGACAGCCACAGGGCGACGGTAAGTCGCCTTTCCCACGGAGGAGGATTCTCGATGAGAGCGCTCAGTCGCGTTCACCGTCTGATGGCCGGCGCCGCGGTGACTGGTCTGCTGGCCGGCGGCGCCGCCCTGGGCGTGACGGGTACGGCGTCGGCATCGGCGCCCACGTCCGCGCCGGCCGCTGTGGCCGGCCAGCACGTGGACCATGGCGGGCACCACTGGGTGAAGGGCCACTGAGAGAAGAAGTGGACCGACCACAGGGCGTGGCACCAGGGCTACCGTGACCACTACGGCCACTGGCAGCACGGACACTTGAGCAACAGCCACTCCTACGAGTGGATCTACGTTCCCGGCCACTGGGACTGGCACTGGACCGACGGTTACTGGGACTGACCGGCCCGCACAGCGCGTCCTTCGCCTGCCGGAGCTCAGCGACGGCGGGCGCAGGGTTGCTCCCGGCTCCAGATCCGGACTCGGGTACAGGCAGGTCGGACCGGGCACTCTCGACATCGTGTACCCGGGCGGGCACAAGTGCGGCAGACCGCAGCGCAGTTGATTGCGTCCGAGGTGCCGGGTTCAGGCATGCGTGGCGGGTTGGGGGTGGTCGGCTCAGGTGTTTTGCGATGTCCGGTAGGGGTCGCTGAGAGTCATGGGGGTGTGTGCGATATCGAGGGCATCCTTGGGGAATTGCGCGCCGGCGGTGTAGTAGCGGGCGCGGGTGCGGCCGACGGGCTGGAGGATGTGGGCGGCGGTGAGGTCGCGTAGGTCGCGCTGGGCCTGCTGGAGGCTGAGGGTTTCGGCGTGCTGGTAGCGGGAGCGGCGCACGCGGCCGGCCATGGCGACGTCGTGCAGGGCGGTGACGGTGCGTTCGTCGAGGTGGGTGGCATCGGCGAATGCGGCGAGGGCGTTCCATACACGGCCGGAGCGCATCAGGCGGCCCTGGACGGTCTGCGCCTGCTGGTGGTAGGCGGTCAGGCTGAAACGGATCCAGCTGGAGACGTCCTGCTCGGGTTGGTAGTGGCTGCCGCGGTCGTTGAGCTCGCGGTAGTACTCCCAGATGTTGCCCGGCCGTCCCAGCCAGCTTTCGATGGAGGAGAACTCGGGAGCGAGGACGCCTTCCCGGGCGATCATGAGGGTTTGCAGGGAACGAGACAGGCGGCCGTTGCCGTCGGCCCAGGGGTGGATGGAGACGAGGTGCAGGTGGGCCATCGCGGCCCGGACCAGAGGGTGGCTGCCGTCGTCGGTGTTGAGCCAGTCCACGAGTTCCCGCATGAGATCGGGCACCAGTACGAGGTCGGGGGCGGTGTAGGCGGCGATGCTGGGGTCGCGGGCGTCGGTGACGTAGACCGGACCTTTGCGCCACTGGCCGGCGGGTCGGCGGAGGCTGTGCCGGTGACCCTGCAGCATCCAGTGCAGGCCGTTGAGCAGGGCCTTGCTGTAGGTGAAGTCCTCGACGTCGTGAAGCGTTTGGATGTAGGTCATCATCCGCTGGTAGGCGAGGGTCTCCTCCCGGTTCTCCTCGGAGACCTCGACCTCGTTCTCCCCCTCCATCAGATCCTCGACGTCCACGGTGGCCACCTTGAAACCCTCGATGGAGTTGGAGGCCGCCACGGCGTCTGCCGTGAGGAATTTCCGCAGCCCGGACGTCCATTTCGTGGGGGAGTTCTGTACCTGGTGGCGCAGGGCGGCACGCATGCTGTCGATCTCATCGAGCACCTGGCGGTCGGCTGCGGTGAGGCATGGGGTGGGGAAGAGCATGATCAATGATAGAATGACGCAATCATAACGTCAAGCGCCGTCCGTGGCATCAAGGCCGCGCGCCACTTCGGCCGCCAGGCACGTCGCCGAGCGAGCCCCCGCCCACCGCCGCACAGGCTGAGCTCCCGGAACCTACCGGCGAGCCACGTGCACCCCTGGTGCCCGAGCCAGGTCCATCCCGCCCAACGTCGAGGTGCACTCCTGGGTCCCGCAGCGAGCGATCCTGGAACAGGCCGACGCCTTCGTCACCCACGCCGGCATGGGCGGCTACGGCGAAGGGCTCCTCGCCGGCGTTCCCATGATCGCCGTGCCGCAGGCAGCCGAGCAGTTCATGAACGCCGACCGGCTCGCAAAACTCGGCGTCGCCCGCCGTGTGGACACCGCTGACGCCACCGCCGAGACCCTCTGCGCGGCACTGAACGACCTGGTCACGGATCCGGAACGTATAGGCCGCTCCCAGCAGTTGCAGGCCGCCGGCCGGGCCGAGGGCGGCACCCCGCGCGCAGCCGACCTCATCGAGAACATCCCGGCCACCGCCGAGAGCCCCACACTCTGAGCACGGCCGCTTCCCTCCCCGGCCGCCGCCCTCACCCGAGGACCTGTACTTCCCCGTGGGGCATGCGGCTACAGGTCTTCGAAGGCGTCTTCGCCGGGCCGCCAGACCATCCAGGAGCGATCGCTGAAACCGCCTAGCATCGCGATCTCCGGACCGACGAGTTCGCTCTCGGCGGGGTGCAGCTGGATGGAGCCGGTGCCGAAGTCGACCTTGACCCCGATGCCGGTCTCCTCGCGGGTGGCGGTCACAACCTGGGGGATGAGCCCACGGAGCGCGTCGGTCCAGCCGGCCTCCGCGGGCGAGAACGTCTGTCCGGACAGAGTGACGGTCGGCAGAAATCGCACGTGAGCACAGGCATGTCGTCGGCCGGCCCGTCGAACCCTAGCTGGACGTAGTCCATGACGAACTCCACCGAGTACAGCCGGAAGCCGACGAGGCGACCGAGCAGGGAGTTCAACTCGTAGGCCACAGCGGAAAGTCTAAGGTCAGGGCAGGCCTCCCGAGTGGGAAGCGTCCCTCGACGCCCGTATCGCGATGTGCCCGACGTCGCCGGTCGCCGTGCTCAACGACCCCCTACGGGAGCGTCTGAGAGCGCGTCGGTAGGAGCTGGCGGGAGCGCGAACGAAGGGGCTGCGCAGCCCCTCGCTGCCGAGCCACCTAGGCACTCAGCCGAACCCCGCCGCGCGCTTGCCCCGTACCGCTGACGAGCCTTTCGACGCTCTTGGGATGTCCGCATGGACGCCGTAAGAGGGCGGACGAAGCCGACCGGATTCGAACCGGCGCCCTCGCGATCGGCCGGCACCGGACGCAGGAGAGCACCACTCCCGCCGCTCCCCACCGCCGCGGCAACAGCAGTCGAGAACACCTGTCAGACGCCCGGGGGAGCACGCGTGCCTGATCCGGCCCCGCTGATGTCAGCTCCCTATGACGGCCTTGACCTGCCACAACGTTGTGTCGGCCGCTTCGGCGGGGGTTAGGATCCGCTGCCGACCTGCGGGAAGTCCGACCGGGCGGCTTCTGGGAGGTGTGAAGTGGCTGGAGCGTTCAGGTTGCCGCGTGGGCAGGCCCGGTTCGCCTGCGGCGCGCTCGCCGTGTTCGCGCTGGTGACTGTCGCGGCCGGGCTGGCGGCCTGGCACAAGTACGAACTGCTGGCGCAACCGTCGGCACCGGGGCCGTACGTCGACAACCCGCTGGTCGAGACCGACACGTATTTCAGGAACTTGATGGGCTGGCGTGCGGGGTTGCTCCTCGTGGCCCTGCTGCAGTTCAGCATATGGCTCGCCAACATGCGCGATGTCGCGGACATGCTCTGGCGTCAGGGACAACGTCGGGGTAGGGCGTGGCTGGTCTTCGGCTGGGTGATACCGGTCGCGCAGCTCTTCGTGCCCAAGATGTTCGTCAACGACCTGTGGGCCGCAAGCCGGCCGGAACCGCATCGCCGACGCGGCCATCCTCTGCTGACGGCGTGGTGGCTGTCAGTCCTGGCCGCAGCCAACATGTATGCGTTCACCGACGCCTCCAGGGATCTGAAGAAGGCCGCCACCGCGGCCCAGGCTCGTGACGCCCTGCGGCAGGTCATGTTCAGCGACGGCCTGTACATTTGCGCCGCTGTGCTGTCGATCGTCGTCGTCCGGCAGCTCATCCACAGGTTGGAGCGCGCTGCCGCGATGGTGCCCGAGATCTGGACGGCGGACCAAACGACATCCTGAGGCCCGGCCGACGCCCGGGCGGCGAGGGAGCTTGGTGTGCGGGGCCGACAGAACCGGGTAACGTCTTTGGCATGTTCTTCCAGACGCCGATTTACGAGTGAGAGCGTGACGGGCCCCCGCTGACGTCCTTCGACGTCGCCGCGCCCGTCCTCCACCGACGAATCCGTAGATCACTTCACATCATTTCGGGAGAACCCGTGAGCAAGAACATCAACAACCCCGTGGGCATGGGCGGCGGCCAGCGCAAGAAGCTGTCCCGCGCCGAACGGCAGAACAACGGTCCGCACCGCAACTTCGACCGCCAGGCTGCCGCCGACCAGAAGGCGGAGCTGGTGCGCAAGATGCGTGAGAAGGCAGACGCGGCTGAGGGCGCCGGGAAGACGGGCGACGACACCGAAAAGAGCTGACGCACCGCCGCCGCAGGGCGGCACAAGGCAGAGCAGGGCCCGGACCGCGACGCGCGGTCCGGGCCCTGCTGCCGTATCGAGGCCTGCCGTACTGGGACTCTGCTGCCGTACCGGGCGCGCCCGGTTTTGCTCAGCCCTCGGCCGACCACCCCGCGTCTCAGCCGGCCACCTGGGGCAGCTGCGGATTCAGTAGCCCCGTCACCGCCACCACACCGAGCTGTGCGAGCAGCGTCACCACCAGTGCGTTCCCCGTGCCCAGCCCGGGCGACACCGCCAGGAACAACAGTGCCGAGCGGCGCCCCCACGGCCAGCGAGGACACAGACACAGGCACAGACAACGCAACCGCCCTGCGCGAGCGGTGCTGCTCCCGGCTCGGCCGATGCGACGGCCGTGTCGAGTCCAAAGCCTTCCGCACCGTTGCGGCGTCGCCGTGACCACGCCATCGAGGACCACGCCATCCAGCCGCGGCCCCCACGCGACCTCCCGCGCCCGGAATTTCCCTCGCTCCCACCACCGCAGACCCACCCACCCCGTGAATTGGTGAGCGCACCACCGGAACAGCGTGCGAGGCGAATCGATTCGACATGATCCATTCGGTAGATTTGCCTGAAAGTCGCACAAGTGCGGTGCCTGGGCGGCAATATGGCCTGATCTTCCCTGAATCACGCATCAGAGGCCGAGCCATGACCAGACCGCAGTCCCCGCCGGATCCCTACGCGAGGCCGCAGCACCCGATGCGTCAGGCCCCCGGTGACTCCCACCGGAGCGCGCTCGTCGTGGCCCTGATCGGCGCCGCGGCCACGGTCGTCGCGGCCCTGATCGGACTGTTCGTACAGCTGAGCGGCGATGTGGAGCAACGCGCCTCCGGTCCCTCGCTCGGCGGCGCGTCGCCCGCTTCCGACGCCCCCGACACCTCCGTCGCTCCCCGCAGCTCCATCCCGCCGAGCACGCCCGCGGCGTCCGACGGAGTCGGCGGGGCCCCGGCCGCCCCGACCCCCACCGCTGCGACGCCCGTCGGCCTGCCGGAGGAGTTCCTCGGACGCTGGCAGGGCTACGCCGAGGAGGTCGACGCCACCAGCACCGACCACTACCGCGTCACCGTGGAGCTCGACCAGGGCACACTGCGGGAGCAGGTCGGCAGCGTCCACTACGCGATGGAGTCCTCCGACTGCTACGGCACCGTGACCCTGACCGCGGTCGCCGGCACGGACCAGGTGACCCTCGGGGAGAGCATCCAGTCCGGCAACTGCGTCACGAACGGCCGCATCACCCTGACGCTGCGCCCCGGCGACACAGTGGACTTCGCCTACGAGACGACCAAACGGGACGGCACCCGGCAGTCGGTGAAGGCGGGCCTGGAACGCGTCGCCTGACCGGCGCCGGCGCCGGGGGCGAGGTGAGGTTCTGAGGTGCGCGTCTGGTGATCGTGAGCGTTGCCTGCCGGCTCGAAGCGGCCTGCAGGATCTGCACGCCGTCGACCTTCAGGATGCCGAGCACACGGAGGGTGGCTCGACCTCATTGGCTCGGATCTGGCCGTCGGTCCGGGTTCTGCTCGGCCGGGTGCTCGCCCGTCGTCTCGGTTAGAGGAGAGATGCTCAAGCGGAAGGCGGTATCTGCCCGGAGCCGGAGGTGAAGGCGACCGTCAACTGACAGTCCAGTGCCGAGGCGATGCGGTCCAGGAGCGTCAGGGTGGGCAGATCCCGCCCGGATTCGATGCGCGAGATGGCGGCCTGCCCGGTTCCGGCGAGCTCGGCCAGGCGTGCCTGAGACATCCCTCGCTGTTGGCGCCAGAACCGCACCAGGTCTGCCGCGTCGTTCACTGCCCGTCCTTGCTGTAACGGGGCAGACCGGCAGTGTCGATCTTCCAGTCGGCGATGGTGATGGTGTCCGAGAACGTGTAGTGCTGCCTGTTGTCGTATGTGGGTACGCCGCCTCGGTTCACTGGTGCCCAGTGATGGACTGCGCTCCCGTCGCGGGGGTCGACGATCAGGTAGTGAGGGACTCCCATGGCTGGGTAGTCACGCAATTTGCCCTCGTAGTCGTTGCTGGGATTGGACCGGCAAACAATCTCGATCACCAGATGACAACGGTGGGGGTCGATCGCATCGCTGTCTGCTACGGCCTCCTCCTCGTCGATCACGACGAGATCCGGTACGCGCAGGATGCCGAGTCCGGCATCCTCCATGTCGGTTTCGAGCATGAGGACCAGGTCCATGCCCAACTGGGGCTCCAGTTGGGTGCGCAGGCGGTGAGCAACCAACTGATGCTGCTTCTTCGGGCTCGTCATCATCAACAGTTGGCCATGGCTGATCTCCGGCCAGGCCAGGGGCTCTGGCCGGTCGAAAGCCTCACGGAACTCACGGAGATGCCGGTAGATGCTCTGTTCCGTCATACGCCCCACCGTATATGACGAAATCGTCATGCTTCGCTGGGGAGAGGAGGCCTTGCTTGCGGAGCAGCGTGAAGCCGGCCCGCCCGCGCATGTGGCGCTTGAGCGTCCAGAACCGCTATGCGGACCCGGCTGCCTGGGACCGTCTCCACACAGAACTCGGCATACAACTTCCGCCCGACTACAGGGCCCTCGTGGATGCGTTCGCCCCCATACAGATCAACGGGCATCTGTACCTCTCCCACCCCGCGACCGAGCGGTGGAACCTGGGCCGCGACATCCGTAGCAACATCACCGCGTGGTCCGAGGTGCCGTGGGACGACCTCTATCTCGACGCGGATGAGGACCCCCCGCCAGCTCTTCGGACTCGACCAGCTGAGCTTTGGCCCCCGCAATGGGCTGTGGCCGATTGCGAGCACCGACCGAGGAGAGACCATCTTCCTGCTCGGTGCCCCCGACGCTCCGAGACTCCTGGTGAACTATGACGAAACCTGGGCAGAGCACCGCATGAGCTTCGCGGAATGGCTCTACCGCTACCTCATCGGCGAAGACATGAGCGGGCCCAACAGCGCAGCCTTTTACCCCGGCCCCGTTCAGCTGCAGCGTCTTCCGATGTCCGTTGACGAACGCCCCGAACCTTGGTAGGGCCCAGACCGCGGCATGTGAGAAGCCACCGCCCTCGTCACAGCAGCAACCTAATGAGATCGGTTCCTGCGCCAGGCTGCTGACGCGGTCCAGGCGCAGCCGGACGGCGCCGTTCCGACGGCGAAGCAGTGGATCTACACCAAGTCGGCGCAGGAGCCTTCGGACAAGTCCCACGGGTCTCCGGACGAGCAGGAGAAGTGGATCCGGTACGACGGCTCCGCCAACGCCACCCGGATGCGGGACGAGCCGCTTTTCATCAACAAGATGCACGTGACTCCTTCCCCGGCTGAAGCTGGGGGCTTCTCGTTACGTCGGGTTGACGTTGCGATGGACCAGCCCGGCCCGTAGAACGTTGGTGGCTGCCACGGTGTCGGCGTGCGCGGTGTGGCCGCAGGCGACGCAGTGAAACTTTTCCTGGGTGGGCCGGTTCTCCTTCGCGGTGTGCCCGCAGTGGGGGCAGGTGCGGGAGGTGTTGCGGGGGTCCACGGCGATCACTTCCCGTCCGGCGCTTTCAGCCTTGGCGTGCAGGATCCTCAGGAACACCCCCCAACCGGCATCGGCGATCGAACGGTTCAGTCCAGCCTTGGCCGCTGCCCCGTTGGGCAGGAATGCGCCGGCCCGGTCGGGGTCGGGCTTCGGTGCGGGTGCCGTGTTCATGTTGCGGATCTTGAGGTCTTCGTGCGCGATGAAGTCGTATGTGCGCACCAGGTCGAGGGCGGTCTTGTGTGCGTGGTCCAGCCGTTGGCGGCGTGCCTTGCCGTGCAGTCGGGCGACCTTCTCCACGGCACGTTGGTGGTTGGCGGTGCGGTCCTTGGCCTTGCAGCGCGGGAACCGGGACAGGGCCTGCTGCGCGGCCTGGAGATTGGCGGCCGCACGACGGCCGTGGCGCGGGTTGGGCACGAAGGCGCCGCCCGAGTCGGCGAGGAAGTTCGCAATGCCCAGGTCGATCCCGACCACGCTGCCGGTCGGTGCCAGCGGCTTTGACTGTTCCTGTTCGACGGTGAGTACCACGAACCACTTGCGGCACTCCCGCTTGACGGAGACGGTCTTGACCCTGCCTCTCACGGCGCGGTGCTGATTGACCTTCACGTGTCCGATGCCCTGGAGGCGGACGCGGGTGACGGGGTCATGCGGTGTGGAGTCCCACCGGCAGCCGTCCCCGTCCTTCGGGAAGTCCACTGTGTCGAACCGGTTCACCCCGCGAAAACGCGGATACCCCGGGGCATCTCCGGACTTGATCCGGCGGAAGAACGCGGCGAACGCCTTGTCCAGACGGCGCAAGGTGGCCTGCTGCGAGGAGAACGACCAGCGGCCCTGACGCTCCGGGTCGAACGCCCGGACCGCCTTGAGCTGCGCGGACTGCATCCCGTACCCGACGCTGGTCTTCGACGGGTGCCGATAGGCATCGCGGCGCTCTTGCAGGGCCCCGTTGTAGAGAGAGCAGTGATCCCGCAGCATCTCCGACAATGCCTGCGCCTGACGGACGGTGGGCCGCAGAAGGAACTTATAAGCACGGATCATCCGGCCCACCCCCCTTCGGTCGAGTCCACTCGACCCTAACTACCCATGGCCCATGTCACCACGCTGGGAACCAGATCCGGACAACAGCCGGGGACATCATGTTGTCCACTTGTCCACCACCTCCACGCACACTTGGTGTTCGCCACGAAGTACCGGCGTGAGATCTTCAACGGCGACATGCTGACGCGCTGCGAGGCGATCATGCGGGACGTGTGCCACTCCTTCGAGGCCGAGTTGCGGGAGTTCAACGGCGAAGGCGATCACGTCCACCTGCTCGTGCACCACCCGCCGAAAATCGCTCTGTCCAAGCTCGTCAACTCCCTCAAGGGCGTCAGCTCCCGCTACCTGCGCGCGCAGTACACCGGCCGGATCAACCGGATCGGGACCGGCCCGGTGTTCTGGTCCCCGTCCTACTTCGCGGGGTCCTGCGGCGGCGCACCGCCGAGCATCGTCAAGGACTACATCGAGAACCGGAAACGGCTGGCCTGACCCTCACCCCGAAGACGCAGAGAGCTCCGGCGCTTCGCGCCTCCGGGCCGAGGATCGCATTCCCGCCCGGCCTGAAGGCCGAGATTCCCGGCGAAGAACAAAGGATGGAGAACGGCGGCGAGGGCGACGACCGCTCGGCGCGCGAGATGTACCGGGTCCTCGTCGACCTGCCGGCCGACGGCAAGGGGACGCTGACGGCGCTCCACGAGCAGAACGCCATCGCCGACTCCAAGGAAGTCTCACCGGCACGCAACGACTACGTCGAGATCAGCGTCCTGCTGTCGGCGGACGTGATGCCGGCCAAGGGCCTGGCCTCTCTCTACTGCGCCCTCGCGCTCGTACCGGGCGGCAAGGTCACCGGCCACCTGGTCGAGGCCGCCGCCGGACGCCGGGTGATCGCCCTGGACTATGCGGAGAACCCCAAGACCGGTGCATCGATGTATGACCAGTGGCTGATCGACCCGCAGACCTACCGGATCGTTGGCATGCGGCTGGTCGAAGGCGGCGAAGTCGTCGGCGGCAACTCGCTCGTCACGACGGCTGTGGTGGACGGGCGGGCGACCGCGGCTGACCCACCACGATTTCGGGCGGCCCGCACCACGGGGGGCGGGCCGCCTGTCTCCCACCCCGGGCGGTGGCAGTGGTGAGGACCGCTGTGCTGCTCCCCAGCGGTGGATCGGGTTCGTCCGCGAACTGGCAACGTCGTCCGTGGCGTTGATGCGATGTCACCGGCTCTCACCCTGAGAACGTAGGCAACGGGCCTGCCCATGGCCCAGCGCAACGCCGGTGCCGGGGCGCTGCCGGCGTAGGTCTTGCGTTGTTGCCTGGACCCGCGCCGGTCCGAGCAGCCCAGCTGTGCCGGACGAAGCCCCGGCACCGGTCGGCGCACCTGCACCGCGGTGACGGCCACGGGCCGGGTCCTGCCCGCTACGACCTCCACCGCGACAGCACCGGCGGCGGGCAAGGGGGGAATGGACGGCCTCCGTGAACGCCCGCCCGGCCTGCGGGGTACCAGGTGCGGGCCGATGACGGTTCCTCGATTCGCCGGGAGCCGTGACTGTGCCGTGGGCCCGGGCGAAAGCCGCCGCTGCCGTTGCAGCGGTCGGCCTGTCGGCCTGTGAACGGCATGCGGTGGAAGCCCGCACCGATGGTTTCCAGGCCCTGCTGAGCCCCCTCCGGAGTCCTCACCGGTCGGCAGCGCTTCAGGATCTTGCCGAGGTGGACACGGCGAGACAGCCGGCTTCTCCCGGCAGGTGGGAGGAGAGATGAGAAAGATACGGAAAGTTCTCCAAGGAAATCGAGGCGTTTCGGTCAGAAAAAGACGACCTCGTCTCTCCGTGTGCCCAGGCAGGCGCGGGAAAGTGAACCGTCTGTCTCTTCCAAAGGCTGGGCATTTCACAGTCGGCGAATCAAGAAAAAGGCTGCCGCATGCTGTATCTGCCTATCTTTAGGGGCCTTCCTCGTTTGGTTTATTCGATCCCCCGGGCGAGTGTAATCGGCGATTCTCTTTCCGGAGGGAGTGGAGTCGGGAGCGCCGCTTGCGTATGCGCTCTGACCTGCCGTTTGGCTCTCTTTGGGTGCGGCCTGCCCATTCGACTCGACGAGGGCTGCCTGGATTGGGCGTCCGAAATCTATGGGTACTGTCAGTTGCCCTGACAGGGATTTCCTTTCGTTTCGAAGGAGGATCAACCAGTGAAGAGCATTACTGGAACTCTGGCTGCCGCGGTTCTGACGGTCGGGGCCGTCGTTCTGCCGCTTGCCGGTACGGCGGCAGCTGGTCCGGGTCCCGGCTCCGTCACATCGCCCGCGGCCGTGAGTGCCGCCCCCGGTGCTGGCCGGGGCGGGGACCGGGGCGATGACCGCGGCCGTGACGGGGACTGGGGTCGAGGCGGGGACCGTGGCCGCGACGGGGACCGTGGCGAGGACCGCGGCCGCGACGGAGACCGTGGCCGTGACGGGGACCGTGGCCGGGGCGATGACCGTGGCCGCGACGGAGACTGGGGCCGCGACGGAGACCGGGTCGGGGACTGGGGCGGGTATCGCGACCGCGGCCGGAACTGCTACTGGAGTCACCACCACGGCTGGGGCCACCACCACGGCCGTGGCCACTGGGTCTGCCTGCCCGGCTGGCTTCGGTAGGTTCGGCCTCTTCACGAGGGGTGTTGCC
The DNA here is from genome assembly GCF_040607495.1 of Streptomyces sp. NPDC005281. NCBI lineage: Bacteria > Bacillati > Actinomycetota > Actinomycetes > Kitasatosporales > Streptomycetaceae > Streptomyces > Streptomyces sp. NPDC005281. The sequence goes on from NZ_JBEXGX010000021.1 coordinate 164,082, forward strand.
CGCCATCCGGTGGCGGGCAGCACCCCTTGCCTGTTCGGAGAGCTTCTCGGGATGTTCCGTCGGGTGCCGGTCTGTCGAAGGGGCCGGCACCCGGGGAGCTGTGGACGCTGGCCACCCTGGTGCCGCCCTCTTCGTTGCCCGTGCGCAGGGCAACCGGACCGGTTCGCAAAGCCTTGTGTGACAGGCGGGCGGTGGAGCGCATTCTGGGACGGCGGACGACCGGCCCGTCCGGGACGAAGCGGCGGAACCTGGCAGATAAATCATCAAAATGCACGTCTTGCTCGGCGCTCGGCGTGTGCCGCCGGCCGGTGTCGTGCTCGGCTCGGCCGGGGCGTCGGCCTGGCGCCGATCGACCGATGACCCGCTCCAGGAGCGGACCGAACAGGCGGGCCGTATCGCGGCCTCCGTCGCCCCCGCCCGACCGGGCAGCCAGGATTTCGGAGCTTGATCCCGCAGATACTCGCTGCCGCGCAACTCTTGCGGGAAAAAACCTTTCGTCCGGCTGATTAATCAATTGCTTTCCGAACGGAGAGATTAACTCCTGAAGATCGTCAGAGTCGCTCCACTCACCTCGATGTAACGTTCCTCTAGTTTTTCACCGCATTGTAGGGCTGTTAGGCATTTTCTGAACAGTCTCATCTCGTCCACGTCGAGAACTGCCAAAGCCATGTTCATTACATCATCCAAGGCGGAGGCCGTCAGGCACTCAGGCAGTTCGCCGGAGAGCAGAATCACTGGCTCCCCCGTGGTACCGCGTACAACAGCCGTGGTGGATGATCCTTTGACGACGAACACCTGGACTCCTCTAACGACGCTCCATCGTGCAACCCGCTCAGCTCCGGATGGAACAAGAGGATAGCGACAGAAAGCCCCTCTTTTGTACGTATTCGGTCGATCCGGAATCCGGGGCAAGATCTGGAAAAGGCGGCACGGTGCCGGTACCGCGCTTATGCGGGGGAGTACGACGTCGGGATGGCTCCAGGTGCGGGGACGGCCCGGACGGCAGCGGGCCGGGGGTCGCCGACGGCACACTTGCCCGGAATCGCCTGGCGGGCGAGGCCCCCCGGACCGGAGACGCTGATCAGCTGGTGGGTACGGGTTGGCGGTGCGTCAGGTCGGTTCGGTCGTCCCCTGCTCGGCATGGTGCTTCTTCCCGGATTCGACCGTTCATGGATGCGCCGGCCGGCGGGGAAGTGCGCCGATTCTGCTGCCCGGCTGAGGCGCGTCGGCGCGCTCGGGGAGCGTTCGCCGTCCAGGGGCGCGCGTGTGGGTGATGGCGGGCGCGGGCGGCCCGTCCGGGGAATGCGGGCGCTGCGCGTCCATGTCGGCAAGTGGGGGAGTGGGCCTGCCGGTACGTGGCTCAGGCGGCGCTCTCCAGAGGGCGCCTGGAGGCCGGGGGATGTGTGACGGCTCCGGTCTGCCCTTCCAGGGCGGGGAGTTCAGGCGGCTTCGGGGTGCGGGGGCGTCCTTGGCGCCGCCGCCGGTCGGCCAGGAGCGGTACGCGGCCTGCCGGCGTGCGGTAGGTGCTCGCTGGCGGCTACCCGGACGACTGCGGGCCGTCCGCCGGGAAGGCGGCGCCACCCAGCAGCTCCGCGGCCCGCCGGTGGATGGCCAGCTCTGCTTGCAGCCTGGCGATACGTCTGCGGGCTTCCCTCAGATCGGCAAGGTCGCTGCTGGTCGAATCCGGTGCAGTGACCACGGCCGCTTCCGCCTGGTCGACGTCCAGGGCGGTCGGCCGGCTGGGCAGGGGCGTGTCGGCCAGGCCGTCCAGCCGTGCGGCGATGAACCGCCGTCGCCACTTGCGGACGGTGTCCGGGGCCACCTGCAGACTCGCGGCGACAGAGACGATCGGTGGCACCTCGGGCCCCGCACATGCCAGCACGATGCGGGCGCGCAGAGCCTGAGCCGATGCCGTCCGAAGTGTCCGGCGTTCCAGCACCGCTCGCTCCTGTGCCGAGAGCAGCAACGGTTGCAGTTTGGGACCGCGACGAGAAGCTGACGCACCAGCAGCTGAAATCACACGCGCCCTAACGAGCAGTTGCCGTCGCAGGACACTGGTGAATCGGTGCGCGACAGCGGGTGCGGTGCGGTGTTCTGCCGGCGGGCGGCATGATCTTGCACTGGTGATCGCGGCCGGCAGACGGTTCTCGTCCACCGGCGTGACAGCAGCGTGTGCAGCCCTTGCCTGCGTGGTCACAGCCGTGAGCCCGGAATCCGGCGGGAGTACCGCGGTTGAGCGGCCGGGTTGCTTCCATGACCCGTGAACTCCGCGCTGGTCGCGTCCGGTTCGGCGAGAAGGATGCGGTCAGCTGGTCGAGGGCGCCCGCCTGCCGACACCGCTCCGGACGCCGCCGGCGGGTCTGCCCGGAACCGAACTCCGGCTCCAGCGGCGGCAGTTGCCGGGCCGTGCCGTTGCGGAGACGTACAGATGCCTTACGAGTGCAGCCGGTCCGGCAGGCACGGCAGGTCCGGTTGGTCCGGCACCAGCCACCGGCCCGCTCCGGCCGGCGTGGCGCCGGTGGCTCGATGAGCCGCCTCGGAGGCGCCGCAGGCGCGGGCGTGCTGACGCGGGCGGCCCGCGGTCCGACCGATCCGGTGCGCACCGGCGAGGGAGCTCTTCGGCTTCAGGCGAGGCCCGCTGAGCACCCGTCAGGTCTCCGCAAGTGGGGCCTGGGACCCGTGTGGCCCCGGATCGCCTTGCCCGGGCGGCCCTTTCGGCACGTGCGGGACTTCCGCACCCGTGAGGGCAATCGCGACATCAGGGGTGAACTGGTGTGCGCTTTAGGCACGAAGGTCCGCCTTGGGGAGTTTGCGAACCATCTTTCCGTCCGCTACTGTCCAGAGTCATCGGACGAGTTGTCCGGTAACTCTGGACAGCGGTTGTTGTGGCGAATCCCGCCCTCTCCATGGGCGGGATTCTGCGGCAACGGCCCAAGTGAACGGCCAGGGACCGGTTTTACCCCTTGTCCCGGCCCTGGCGGGAGCTGTTCGTCTGCGGTCCAGCCTTACGGGCTTGGCCGCAGGCGAGGGCTTCCGCCGGATGCCGCAGTCCACGGACAGGTCGGTCCCGGCGCCCTCCGGCGTCCAGAACCCCTGTGCATCGACATCTGAAAGGTTTTCATCATGGACATCGCAAAGCTCGAAGCCCAGTCCGCGGAGCTGCTGCCGGGCCGTGAGGCGCTGGGGAAGTTCTCGTTCAGCTTCGCCAAGACCACCAACATCTCGCACAAGGCCGCGGCCGTCGGTGCGCACAACGAGTCGCTGGCGGCGAACTCCTTCTCGCCGTTCGCCGTTGCCCAGTCGCAGGCCACGCAGGCGATCAACGTCCACCAGTAGTCCTGACGATGCCCTGACCGGCATCTGTCACCAAAGCTGGTGTTCTATCGCGCCGGGCCGGTTCCACCGGCCCGGCCCTTGCGGGACAGCCCCCTTGCGGGACAGCCGTTGACCGAACGGCTCAGGTCCCGGCAGGGAATTCTCTCGCGGAGGGTCGAGCCGGCCGGCAGTGATTCGGCGCAGTTGCCGGCCGTCCCTGATCCCCCCGGCGGATCAAATTCGCTTCCGGCGGGCTCACCGATGCCGCGGCCCCGGCCACACCCATGGTCTTCCACCATCAGGCACGGCCGGGGAAGAGGGAATTGCTGTTCATGTGCGAGACGCGGCCCGCCCAGCTCTTCAATATCCGGCAACAGCTCCACACCTTGTGGCGTTCCCCGCATCAGGAGGAGAAGAATTGACAGTGTTCGGAGATCGAAATCCCGACGCTGTCGGCTTGTCGGATACGCGGCCCCTGGGCGGCGAGGAGATGACCGGTGGCAGGAACGACATGACGGTTCCTCTTCAGTCGGACGCGAGGTCAGCACGGCTGCATGCGCCGTCGTTTCCGGCCTTCCCCGTTCCGCGGCTGAGCCCCGGTCTGGAACGTATGGGGGAGTACAAGGGATCGGGGTTCACCGAGCCGAAGTACCTCGTACGCCGGGGTGACGGCCAGGTGGTCCAGTTGTCCCGGCTCCTCTACCTGGTGGTGAGCGCCGTCGACGGAGTGCGCGATGCCGAAGGCATCTCCCACTTCGTCAGCGGTCGTTACGACGCCGAGGTCACCACGGACAACGTGCTCTACCTCCTGGAGAGGAAGCTCACCCCCCTCGGCGTCGTGGCGACCGCGGGAGCCGAGAGCGATCAGGCGCCCGGACCTCGCTCCGACCTCCTGCTGGTCCTCAAGGGGCACAAGGTCGTCTTCAGCGAGGAGCAGGTGGCGCGGATCGCCTCGGCGCTGGCATGGCTCCACCGGCCGCCGCTCGTGGTCCTGGCATTGCTCAGTACCGTCCTCATGGATGTCTGGCTGTTCGGCATCCACGGCGCCATGACGCCCGTTCTGCGGGTCCTGGAACAACCGATCTGGATGTTGATCGTATTCTTCCTGACCGTTGCATCGCTGGTATTCCATGAATTCGGGCACGCATCGGCATGCCGTTACAGCGGGGCGAAGCCGGGAAAGATCGGCTACGGCATCTTCCTGATCTGGCCCTCCATGTACACCGACGTCACGGACGTCTACAGGGCCGGGCGCGGGGGACGCCTGCGGACGGGCCTGGGTGGCGTCTATTTCAATGTGCTCTTCATGCTCCTGCTGACTGCCGTATATGCGGTGACCGGCCAGCCCTATCTTCTGGCAGCAGTCTATCTGGCACACTTCGAAGTTCTTGAACAACTCATGCCGGCCGTACGCCTCGACGGCTATTACATCCTGGGTGACCTCGCCGGAGTCCCGGACCTGTACGGCAAGGTGAAACCCATCCTGCTGAGCATGCTGCCCAACCGTCCGGTGCACCCGGACGTGGCAGACCTCAAGCGCTCGGCCCGGATCGTGGTCACGGTCTGGGTCGCCACCATGATCCCCCTGTTGCTGGCAGAGACCGGTTACGCCCTGTGGAACCTTCCCCGCCTGGTGTCCACCAGTCTGCGCTCCCTGATCGGGCAACTCACCGGCACCTTCTCGGCGTTCGGCCACGGACAGATCGCTGCCGGCCTGGTCGGCGTCATCGGAAGCCTCATGCTGATCTGCCCCATGGCGGGAGGGGTCTATCTGACGGTCCGGCTCGGCGGCCGTCTCGCCCGGGGCGCCGTGCGCGTCACCGAAGGCAACAACCAACTCCGCGCAGCAATCGGCGTAGCGGTCCTGGCCACCGCCTCCGTCCTGGCCGGGGCATGGATGCACGGTGCGACCCCCAAGCCGCTGCCTCCCGCGCCACCCGTCGCCCCGATCCTCCAGCCCGGTGTCCCCACGGCAAGGCCGGTGAACAGCACACCGCGCCCCTCCCACAGGGCCGCCGTGCCGTCGGCGGACGTCACCAGGCTTCCGGACGCACCACCCACCCTCTTCGGCAGTCCCTCCCCGCACTCCAGCGGGGGCCACCCGAACCCGGAAGCGGACACCACGAGCTCCGCTTCGCCCAGCGGCAGCCACCAGCCGTCGCCCCCGCCGGAAACGGGCGCCGCTTCCCCCAGGACAACGCCGACAAGCACCCGTACGGAGAGCCCCTCAGCCTTCTTCTCCCCTACGCCGACACCGTCGGAATCCGTCTTGGACACGGCTGTTCCCACATCGTCGGCGCCCCTCGAAACGGCATCCGCATCCGGAACGCCGTAGTGCCGGCCTCTACGCATCTCCCTTCACCCTCAGGAGACATCGATGACACACCGCAAACCCCGCACCAGCACCGTGGGCAAGACCGCCGTACGGCTCGGCATGATCGCCACCGCCGGGATGGCCGTGGCGGCGACGACGACGTCGGCCCAGGCCAGTTCCGGCGGTTCGCACTCCTTCATGTCCACCGCCGTGGACATGGCCGACACCCATGCCGACCGCATGCACGTCAACCAGTTCGACGAGTCCTTCAATATCCACCAGTTCGGTCCGCTCGTCGCGGTGACGGCGAACAACCGGGCCATGGCCGAATCCGCAGGATGCTCCCCCTACGCCCCGTGCCGGTCCATCGCCCTGTCCTACCAGATCGTCACCGCCGCCGGCCGCAATGCCCGGCTGATCAACGCCACCAACATCAGCCGGTCGTCCAACGACCACTGCGAAGGCTGCCAGACCTTCTCCGGCGCGTACCAGTTCGTGGTCGCCACCCCGCAGGAGCTGACCCTCAGCAGGTCGGCCCGCAGCCAACTCACCCGCATCCACCGGGAGGTGACCGCGCTGAGGGCATCGAACCTGACGATTCCCGACGTCAAGAAGCGTGCCGACGAGTTGGCACAGGAGGTCAAGACCGTCCTTGACCGCGAAGCCGCTTCTGCCCCGCACCGCAGCGCCGCGGGTCCGCTGGACAGCTTCCAGCCCACGGTCACGATGCACCGCCACACCGGCTGACACGACGAGGCCGCCAGGAACCGGCCCATTCACCGCGTCCAACCCCCGACAGTCTCACGAGGTGCTGCTTTGCCGGTCCTCCGCGGGCCCCGGGCCAAAGACCGGAAGGAACATGCCCAGACAGCCTTTCCCTTCTTCGCTGCGGAACCGGGCCTTGGACCTACTGGCCGAGGGACAGGCCGTCAAGGACGTCGCAGCCGAACTGCACCTGAGCAGATCCACCGTCTACCGCTGGCGCCGAGCCCGCTCGCTCACCACCGCACACCAGCTCGTCAGCAGGCAGTCGGAACTCCATGCCGCCCGGACACACATCGCCGAGCTCGAGAACGAACTCCTCGCCCACCGGCGCCTGACCAAGAGGCTGAGCGATGTGGTGCCCCCAAAAGCCGGTTCGAGGCCATCCGAATGATGGCGTCGGAGGGGCACCAGGTCCGTTCGACTGCCGCGCTCCTGCGCGTCTCCGAATCGGGCTACTACGCCTGGTGCCGGCGCGCTCCCTCAGGGCGCATGCTGCGGCACGCCTGGCTGAGCGAACTCATTCTCTCCATCTACCAGTCCTCCAAGGCCATGTACGGCTCCCGGCGCATCCATCACGAGCTGCAACAGTGCTACGGCATCAGCATCAGCCGCGGGACGGTGGAACTCCTCATGCGGCAAGCCGGTATCAGGGGACGGGCGGGCCGCACCCAGTGGGCAGCCGGCCAGGCCCTCGACAGCGGCACGGCAAGGCGTTTGTGGGTCGTGGATGCCAGAGCCCATCACACGTCGACGGGAACCCTGTACTGCGCCATCGTGCTCGATACGAACCAACGCCGGCTCATGGGCTGGAGTGTGGACAGCGCGGTGACCCATGAACTGGTTCACGCGGCACTGAACACGGCCCTCACCCGGGACACCGAACTGTTCCCGCCCGTCCGGCCCCAGCACGCCCGGCTGACCGCATATGCATTTACCGAGCGTACGCGGATTCTCGCGCTGGCCCCTGCGGCAGCTCGGGTCCCCGACCAGTACGCCCAGGCCTCGGTGGACCTTTTCTGGAGGAAGGTCGGCCGCGGTCTCCTCCCGAAACAGCAGTGGAACACTCCCGAGAGCCTGCGGATACAACTGAAGAGCCTTTTCGAGGAATTCTCCTCACCGATGCCGATGCCGATGCCGATGCCGATGCCGATGCGGTGAACGATGCACCTGCGGAATGAATACCGGAAAGGCACTCCGTCTCTGCGCGGAAGCCCACCTGATGCCGGACGGCCCGGAGGCGAACCCGATTACATGATCACGAAAGAGAACATGCTGAACGCAGAAATGACCCCTCCTCTGCCCATCGCGCCGCCCCTCCGTAGAGCCCTCAAAGCAGGCGAGGACCTTCCTGCCACTCAAGCGCACGAGGTATTGCTCCACTGTGCTCTCGATGCGGCCTGCGTTCCCGAATCACTTCGCGAAGTAAGAGTCACGACACGGATCGCCGAACTCGACTACCAAACGGTTGCCATCGTGATCGACTGGCTCAGGGCGGCGAACCCCAGGGACTCCTGAAGAATCGGACACCGACGGATCAAGGCCTTGCGGCGCCCGTAGCGGATTCCAGCAGTAGAGGCTGAAAACGAATTGAAAGAATGTGAAAATCAGCTTTCCGTGAAGTCTGATCCACGCTGGCCGCTCGGGTCTGACCCTTACGTCAGGCCCGACGACTGCGGTTCTTCTGCCTGCCGGCTCCCTAGGGGCGGCCGGACGTCTCCTCTTCCGCCGCAGCGGTACGCAGAAGGGACTCCACGAGCGCGGAAACGTGCCTACGGTCGACCGGGCCGAGTTTCTGCACGCTCGCGATCAAAATCGCGACCTCAGGGTCCCCCGCCTCGGGTGTGTCCTCGAGATAGAGGTGGACTCCGCACGCCTCGGCAGCAGCACGGTGCACCGGGGTGAGAGGGATGTCGAGCCCCTTGGCCAGCCCCTCGAGCGTGCTCTGCTGCGGCATCCGGGCCAATCGCTCCGACGTCGCCAGGTGGTGAACGGTGGAACGTGAAATGCCCCCCCGGCGCGCCACGTCACTATAGGACCAACCGTGCTGGTCAAGTTGGTGCTTGATCAGTACCTGCAGTGGGTTCGGCACGGCTGCTGTCTTCCTGCTCGGATGCTGCTTCCCGCCTTGGTGTCAGTGAGTTTAAACGAATCGGATCGTTGATCGTCTTCTCGTCCGGCTCTCTGCACCAAACAGGGGCAAGGGGGCTACTCCCACTCGCTTGCCCAAAAAAGCGGCGAAGCCGATGCTTCGCCCGAAGGTCTGTCCGGGCCGGTGGCCAAATGCTCCAAGTCGGAACGCCGCAGAGGGAATTGCCGGCAGCGGTCCACCTTGCCCGGGTTGATGCCGACCCCGGGCGCAGTGTGGTCGGACCGGCTGCCACCTCGCTGCCGACATGTCCTTCCGCGACGGGGTGGACAAGAGCATCTTGTTGACGGGCAGCGGTTCGTCGTGGTCAGGCCAAGCCGCCCGCCGGCCACTGTCGGGCGCCGTCCGGCCTCACCGCCGCACGGTTTCCTTGCTGTTGAGGTGCGTGCCCGGGGCGGCTGAGGCCTGCTCGGCGCCCCGGACGACGGAAGCTGCCGAAGACGAGCGCGACGCCGTCCTCGGGCGGTCGGCCGCTCAAGGGTTGCAGGCCCGCGCGTGGTTGACCGGCGGCCGGAAGAATTCCACTGAGGGGTTGGCCGGAAGGGGCGACGCGGTGTGCGCCGTATCCGGCACGCGGCACGCGGCACGCAGGACCGCCTGGCCCCGGCCCGGCAGTGACGGCTTGCTCAAAGCCGCCTGCTGCTCAGGGACCTGGACGCCGCCACCGAGGCACCATCGGACCTGGCCTCCGGGCGGGAGAGCGCTTGCTGGCACCGACCACGGCAGGGAGCTCCGCGCCGCGGCCGCGAGCGGGTATGGCTTACGGAAGTGACCCGGTGCTCGTCCTCGTCTGGTTACGGAGGTCGCCCTCCTGTGAGAATAGTGCAGGAACGGGCGCAGTGTGGCTGCGATTCATTGATCGAGGCGTGAATTGACAAAAGATGCAACAAGTTTGAATCTTTTGTCTTTTTGCTTTCCCGGACCGCCTTCGCGTGATTTTGCAATCCACTTTGCGGACGGGGTGGAGAAATTGAACCCGGGAAGATCGATTTCTCCGTTTCGGCGGCAATCATGCCCGCGTTGTATTCCTTGGCCGGCCCTCTGTCGCTCCGGTCATTGTCGGTGCTACGGTTGATTGGTTCAAATTCCGAAGGCTGGACGACCGGGGGGAATTGATGATCTCAACCGCCTCTGAACTGGCCTCATGGCTCGCTGAAATGTCCGACGACCGGGAAAAAGTCTTCGACGAGTGGCGCGCGGGCGACTTCGGCATCGCATTACTTCCAGCCGGAACATCCTGGGACGCGGTCAGATTTCCAGAATGGAAAGGTTACCGGACGTATGTCGATCTGCTCGGAGCGGCGCACTCTATTGGGCCCGTACTCTGGGACTCCTGGTATCGGCAGGTATATTTCTTGGCCTCCCCGGGCCGCCTCGACCTGCTGAGGTCCCTGGATCTGCGAGTGGTGTCGCTGGTACTACAGCCGTGGCTCGCGATCTCGCTTGTCGCGGGTGGCGTAGTGGCAGCGTTGTGCGCGTGCTTGGTGGGCTCGCCGCCAGAGTGACTGG
>NZ_JBEXGX010000022.1:0-157418 GCF_040607495.1 Streptomyces sp. NPDC005281
GGACGGCCACCCGGCAAGTCGTGCTGGCCAAACCCGGAAACATCACCGGACCCCCACCCGAAATCGAAGACCAGAATTCACGCGGTGGATCGAGGGTGAGTAATACATGCTCATGTCGCTCATGTGGGCTCTGCGCAATAACCCAGGAGGGCGGAGAACCCGACGCTTACGGAATCTGCCGGGAACACCCGCAGGACGGTGGCGCGGTCCGGCGACGTAATGACGTAGTGGTGGGCGAGGTAGGAAAGATCTCCCCGGCTTTCCCGGCTGTGGGCGCGCATCAGTACCTGGCCGCATCTCGTACAGCCGACCCAAGGGACGAGGAAGAGCCCGGCCAGTTCCGGGCCGGACCCATCCACCGGCTCATGGTCCGTGCCGTCGTCGTGTTCGATCAGCTTCAACTCGGCCGGAGCGCCGTTCCCAGGGCATTGAAGGATCCGGGGCGTGAGCGCCTCCCGCTCGCCCCACGCCTCCGCGAGTACGGAGATCTCGGCCCTGACCGTCTCGCTGATCAGCGCATGATGGGCGAGGATCCCGGAGACGAGCACGCCAAGCCCCGCCTCCTGCTCCCCGATGCTCCAGCAGTCCCGGAAACCCAGGGCCTCGGGCTCCGGAAGCAGGGCGGCGAGCCTGTTCCAGGCAGCAGCGTCCTCGATCACCGGGCAGACGCTACCGGCCGGCGCCGGCACCCGGACGCCGAGGCGAAGTCGGCGTCGTGGGGCTCAGCGATCAATCACGGGACGAGCTCATGGCGTCTTCCGGGGCTTGGGTGACCATGCCTTGCCCTTGCCGACGGGGCGGGACGTGGCACCGGCCTGGGCGAGGAGTTCTTCCACCTCGGTGACGGAGTGGCCGGTGAGTGCGGCGTACTCGAGTGAGGTGCCGGTGCCGAGCCGTTCGGTGGCGTCGTCGATCGAGGAGATGAGGGGCCGGCGGGTCGCGCCCGACACGGTGAGGAAGGTGTTCTCCAGGCGGTCCGGCTGGATCCAGCCGTGCAGGACGACGCGGCCGTCGGGGCCTTCGAGGATGAGGGTCGGGAAGCCGCGGGCACCGAGTTCGTGAGTGCGCACCAGGTCGCGTTCGAATTCGGATTCGGCCTCGCCGTTCTCGATCAGACGGCGGTACGACGACACGTCCAGGCCGAGCTCCACGACCAGTGCCTCGAGGAGTTCAGGGGCGGCGATGTTGCGGCCGTCCAGGAAGAGTTCCTCGCGCAGGCGGCGCAGGTAGGCCTCTTCCTGTGCGGGGGCCAACCGCCGGACCGCGGCCAGCGCGATGCTCGGAGGGTACGAGGAGTCGATGGGGTCGCTCCACCAGACGGAGGAGTTGATGGGCTGGCCGGAGAGCTGGGCGAACTTGTCCCAGTGGTGGGCGACGTCCTCGGGGCGCCGGATGCCGTTGCCCGCGTCGTGGAAGCCCTGCCAGCCCCGCAGGAGTCCACCGTAGACATGGTGCACGTCGACGAGGTCGCGGTAGCGCTCCGTGAGCGAACGCCAGGCGGGTTCGAGGATCCAGCAGGCCGAGCAGATCGGGTCGGTCACGTAGGTGATGCGGGTGAGACCCACCTCGGGAGCCGGAGTGCCGGCGCTCGCACCCGGAAGAGGGGCGCTGTCGCCGGGCAGGGCACAGATGCCCGACTCGACATCGCACACGCCTTCGGCGAGCGACTGGTCTGGCTGACTCATGATGTCTCCATAGGTGTATTCAGGCGCGTTGTCTGGGTGTTGGGGAGCTTGCGGTGCAACAGGGCGGTGGGGGGCGGGGTGGTTGCGTGCGTGGGCTTGCGTCGCCCCCGCCCCCACCGCTTCCTGCTGTGGGTCAGTTGTCGGGGAGGAAGACCTTTTCCATGGCGTTCTGGAGGCCCTTGACGAAGGTGTCGTCGTCGTTGGTGAGGGGGCCTTCGGGGTTGAAGAGGGTTTCGCCGTGGAGGGGGAGGGTGTCCCAGGTGGCGGCGAGGGTGCGGGCGCGGTCCTCGCCGTAGAGGTGGGTGATGAGGGCGATGGTGCTGGGGTGGACGGTCGCGGCGCCGCCGGCGGTGAAGATCTTCGCGTCGGGCAGGAGGGACCAGGCGCGCCGCGGTTCGGCGACGTCGGCGCCGAGTTCCTTCAGCCGGCGGCCGAGGACGGCGGCGGCCTGGAAGCGGGTGCCCTGGAGGATGCCGGAGCGGAAGACGACGCCGACTCCGGCGCAGTTCGCGGCCACCCAGCGGCCCTCGGTGTGGTGGGCGCGGATGAGGTCGAGGATCTGCGGGTCGTGGGAGGCGGCGCCGCCGCCGATGCCGCCGGGGATGTAGAGGAGGTCGTAGCGGTCTTCGGGGTTGACCTTCTCGGTGTGGATCTGTGCGCCCATGTGGGTGGTCATGGTGCCGCCCTCGAGGCTGCCGAGGGTGACCTCCAGCTGCTCGCCGCTCCGGCCCAGGTCGTAGGCCAGGGCCCTGAACAGCTCCCAGGGCGCGAGGAGGTCCTGCTCGCCGACGTTGGGGAAGGCCAGGAAGAGGACCTTGTTGATGCCGCTCATCGTGATGCTCCTTGTGTGGATGCGGGTGGGTGAGTCACCCCGTACAACATGCTCATGGGTCATGACTATTCCAGTTGGAAGGAAATCTTTTTTTGAACTCGTGAACGCGCGAGGTGCGGACCGCCCCGGCGTCCCTCCCGGCGGGCCATACCGGCCGTGACTGCGCCTTGGACGCGAAGAGGCGCTGCGCCCACCCGGCTTCTGTCCGGGGGGCGCAGCGCCGCGGCACCGACGTCCCCACGTCGTGCCGTGCATCCGGGTCGCCGCATGCTCTGCGCGACGTGACCGGGGCCGGCTCGCCGACCGAGCCTCCCGGCTCCCGGACGACCGGGAAATCAGACCTTGACGAGCCCGTGGTCCGGGTCCGCGGCTGCCGTTTTCCGAGGGGCGCCGGAGAGCCTCGCCCCTTCGACGTCGAAGTCGGGCAGCGCGCTGTCCAGCCGGCGGGGCAGCCACCATGCCCGGTGACCGAGGAGGGCCAGGACCGCGGGAACGACGGCCATACGGACGACGAAGGCGTCGAAGAAGACAGCGACGGCCAGGCCGAAACCGATCGTCTTGATCATCTGCTCGCCCGAACCGATGAAGCCGGCGAAGACCGCGATCATGATGACGGCGGCGGCCGTGACGACACGCGCTCCATGCCGGAATCCGGTGACGACGGCCTGGTGCGCCTGTTCGCCGTGCACGTAGGCCTCGCGCATGCGGGAGACGAGGAACACCTCGTAGTCCATGGCCAGTCCGAAGACCACGCCGACCATGAAGATCGGCGTCATCGACATGATCGGGCCTGTCTGCTCGACGCCGAACAGGGAGCCGAGCCAGCCCCACTGGAAGACGGCGACGACGGCTCCCAGCGCGGCCACCACCGAGAGCAGGAATCCCAGCGCGGCCTTCAGCGGCACGAGAATCGAGCGGAAGACCATCATCAGCAGGATGAACGCGAGTCCCACGACCAGGGTCAGGTACGGCATCAGCGCGTTGTTCATCTTCTGCGAGAAGTCGATGTTCAGTGCTGTCGTGCCGGTGACCAGGACGTCTCGTTCGGAACGATTCCGGATCTCGTGAACCAGATCCTCGGTGGAGGCTGAAGAGGGGCGGCCCTGCGGGATCACGGTGATCACGGACGTGTCACCTGTTGCATTGGCCTTGGGCGGGCCGACGGCCGTGACGCCACCGATGCTCCTGATGGTCTGCGCCGCTTGTCCGGCGGCGGCCCTGTCACCGTCGACGACCACCAGGAGGGGGCCGTTGAAGCCGGGGCCGAAGTGCTCCGACAGCAGGTCGTAGGCCTTGCGCTGAGTGGTGCCGGAAGGCTGCGCGCCGTCGTCGGGCAGACCCAGTTGCAGCGAAGCCGCCGGGACGGCGACAGCGGCCAGCCCCAGCACACCGGTCAGGAGAACCATCACCGGGCGGCGCAGGACGAACCCGGCCCACCGACTGCCCGCGTTGGTCCCGCCGCGGACCGGCCGCGCTCTCCTGCCGCGATCGGTGATCCGGCCTCCGGCGAAACCGAGCAGCGCGGGGACCAGGGTCAGGGCGATCAGGACGGCGATGACCACGGCGCCGGCGGCGGCCAGACCCATCTTGGTGAGCATGGGAACGCCCGCCACGGACAGCCCGGCCAGCGCGATGATCACGGTGAGTCCCGCGAAGACGACCGCGGAACCCGCCGTACCGACAGCGTGGCCCACCGCCTCCTCACGCTGCTTGCCCTCCGCGACTTCCGCGCGATAGCGGGAGACGATGAACAGGGCGTAGTCGATCCCCACGGCGAGGCCGATCATCATGGCCAGCGTCGACGTGCTCGAACCGAGATCCAGCACGCCGGCCAGGGCCGTGATGACCGAGATCCCGATACCCACGCCGATTATCGCCGTCAGCAGAGGAAGCCCGGCCGCGGCCAGAGAGCCGAAGGTGATCACGAGGACGACACCGGCTATGACCACACCGATGATCTCTCCGGCACCCGGTTCCGGTGTCACGGCCAGGGCATCACCGCCGATCTCGGCTTTCAGACCGGCCTGTTCGGCCCGCTGCCCGGCCTCCTTCAGCGCGTCACGGGAGGAGTCGGTGACCTCGGGCGGACCGACCTTGTACGTGACGGAAACGTACGCGGTGGTTCCGTCCTCGGAAACCGCTCCGGCCTCATAGGGGTCCGCTACGGCCGCGACCTGGACAGAACCCGACCCGAGGTCGGCGACCACCTCACGAACGGCGTCCTTGTGTGCGGCAACCATCAGCTTCTGACCGTCGTCGGCCCTCAGGACGACCCGGGCTGTCGCGCCGTCGGCGCTGCTGTTCGGGAACCGCTTCTCGATCAGGTCGGAGGCACGCTGGGACTCTGTTCCCGGCAGGGAGAACGTCGAAGAGGCGGCAGACGACGCGGTTGCGGCGCCCACGCCCGCCATCACCAGGAAAGCCAGCCAGACCAGCGCGGTGATGCGTCGTCGTCGGAAGGCCAGACGGGCGAGTCTGTACAGATATGTGGCCACGGGAGCCTCCCACAGGGCTCGATCGGCGCGGGAGGAACAGGGTCGGCCTGATGCTGGGGCGTGAATCGCCGAGCAGCTCTCTGCCCGATGCGGATGGGGTCCGATCGGACATTTCCTCCAAGGTCGATCCTGGCCGGGCCAGGCCTCCCGATCGTGAGCAGTCGGTGCTCATGTTCCGGCTCACCCGGTTCGACGAGACGCGTCCCGTCGGCCGGGGCTCCGATACGGCCCGGTGTGACCTGGCCGTGCCGGCATCCGATGTACGCGGGGAGCGGGCACGTCATCCGTCCTGGGTGGCGATCCCTCGTGCCGGAACGCCGAAGTGCGGGCCGAATCGGCGGCATGTGTCCGCTTCGGCCCGCACCGAAAGCTCGGCTACGGCTGGGACGTCACGAACCCGTCGAGCACGGCGGTGAGTTCGGCCGGCTTCTCGACGGGGAGTTCGTGGCCCGCGTCCACGATCCGTACGACGGCGTCGGGATAGGCCTTCGCCATGCGGAGCATCTGTGAGAGGGGCAGCTGGATGTCGTGGTAGCCGTGGACCAGGAGGGTGGGGGTGCGGATCTCCCCGAGCCGGTCGAGGACGTCGAAGGACCGCATGGCGCCGTAGCAGGTCATGACCACCTCGCGGGGCGTGCCCGCCGAGTCCCGGACGTACTCGCGGATCTTCTCGCGCGGGTAGCCGGGGGCGAAGGCCCGCTGGATGTTGGCGGCCACGAACAGCTTGAACGGCACCAGGGTGGAGACCGCCATCAGCAGCCCCCTCCCCCGGCTGTACGTCATCCTGCTGATCGAGTTCACCAGCACCAGCCGCTCGACCCGCTCGGGGTGGGCGAGCGTCAGGGTCTGCGCGATCATCCCGCCCATCGAGTGGCCGACGAGTACGAACCGGTCGAGCTCCAGGTGGTCGAGGACGGCGAGAACGTCACCGGCCAGCTCCGCCACCGTCCGCCGCCCCGACCCGTCGCTCTCCCCGTGCCCGCGCAGGTCCAGCCGTACCACCCGCCGCTTCTGCGCGAAGTGGTCCATCTGGTGGTCCCAGCGGTGCCGGTTGGCCGTCCAGCCGTGGATGAACACCAGAGGCACACCGTCGCCGTCGCGGGGGCCCTCGTCGTCGTACGTCAGCGCGGCGCCGTCGACTTCGAGCTGCGGCATGGGGCCTCCTGGAGTGCGGTCCGGTTTTTGGGTTCCGTCTGGTTACTGGTCGGTACGTTAACCGGCCGCGGGGGCCGCCGTCACCGTCGTTCGCCGAGGAATTCGAGGATGTGACCGAAGACGTCGAGGGCGGCGGCCCGTCCCAGGAACGTGTCCAGGTGGCCGTAGGCGGGGATCTCGGTGTACGACACGTCCAGCTGGGGCTGGCGGCGCGCCAGTACCTCGTGGCAGAGCTTCTGCGAGTCCAGCCACAGTCCGTTCTCGCTGCCCGCCAGCAGCAGCACCGGAGTGTCGATGCGGGCGGCCGCGTCCAGCGCGTTGGGCGGCAGGGCCCGGTAGCGGTGGTCGGTGTCGTGCCAGCGGACGACGCTGCGGGCCAGCTCGATACGGCGCAGGTGCGGCAGGATCCACAGGGGCGCCGGCCCGAGAAGCTCGGCGAGCCGGTCGTGCGTGGCGTCGGACAGGTTCTCGTGCAGGAACAGCGAAGCGCCCGAGCCCCAGGCCGAGTTGTGCAGGATCTGGCAGGTCGGGTCCGGGCAGCCCGCCCCGCGGGAGGCCAGCGCGAACAGGGGCGTGTACTTCGAGCGGAGACCCACCTTGCGGAAGTCGACCGGGATGTGGTCGATCCGGTTCCTCAGCAGCTCGCCGGCCACCGTCATCCGCAGCGAGGTGCGTCCCGCCAGCTTCGGCGTCAGGAACACGCCCTGGGAGACGACGCCCGCGAGCCCGGGCACCAGCCCCGCCGTCATGCTCAGCGACAGAGTGAGGGAGCCGATGCAGTGGGCGACCACGAACAGCGGCCGGTCGCCGATGCGTTCGCGGATACGGGAGACGGCCTGGGGGATGTCGTACAGGGCCACGTCGTCGTACGTGTACCGGGCGCCGGTCTCGTTGTACGGCAGTCGGCAGCTGCCCCTCCAGTCCAGCAGCCAGGGCTCGTAGCCGTCGTCGAGCAGCACGTCGACCAGGTTTCGCGTCTCGGGGAGCAGGAACATGTCGGCGGACGCGGTGTGCCCGTGCAGGAGCAGCACGGCGGGCCGGTTCTGCTCACCACTGTCGATCCGGGTGAGACCGAGGCGTACGCCGTCCCCGGCCGTGAACGGGATCTCCTCGACCCGCGCCGGGTCGAGGCGGTGGCGCAGCGGCCGCAGGGTGGTGGCCGTCCTGACCTTGCGGATCGCGGGCCTGGTACGGGAGTTGGCGGTTCTGAAGATCATCGGTGGCGCTCCGAGGGGGTCCGGGTACGGCGCAGGTCGAGGAGGTCGGCGGCGGCGCGGGTGAAGGGGCCGAGCAGTCCGCGGCCCATCTCCGCGCCGAACCAGGCGAGCCAGGTCAGCTTGGCGGCGCGCTTCTCCTGGGCGGTCAGTCGCGGGTCCACCTTGATGCCGTCGATCTGGTCGCGTACGTAGCTGTCGGCGGGCACGATCAACTCGCCTGCGAGGCATGCCGGTTCGCCTTCGCGGCCGATCTCGACGCTCAGCGCGCGGGTCTGCCGCCACACGTCTCGGCGTGCGCGGGCGTACTTGTGGCCCTCCAGCCACCAGCGGCCCCCGTCGGCGTCACGCAACGTCAGCCGGTAGCGCAGGAGTTGGTGACGTGTCCCGTGCCGCTGCGGGATGCCTTCCTCGGGGCGGACCCATACGTCGCCGCGTTCCACGAGCAGCGGCTCGGGATGCGCCGCCGCGCACAGCAGCTCGCCGCCGACGTCCACCCGCCGTTCCTTCACCAGTTGATACATGCTCGCGATGGAGAGGGTGAGCGCCATCGAGCAGGGGGTGTCCGCGTCGGCGCCGACCGGGCCGACCGCGCCCTCCGTCGTCTCGGAGAACCACAGGTACGGCTGGTCGTCCTTGTCCGGAACCCGGGCCAGGCCGTCCTGGGCGAGCCGCTCGAACGTCCTCAACTGGGCCTGGGCGTCGTAGCGGGCCGCGGGGCGCAGACCGAGCGCCTCCACGAGCGCGGCGGTGCGTTCGCCGGTGGCCGCGGGTCCCTTCAGGGTCGCCTCGCACAGCTTGAGGGCGGTGGGACTTCGCAACACCCGCGTGAGGAAACCGAGTTCGGGAATCGGTTCCGCCTCCAGACGGGCCAGGGCGTCGGTGCGCCACTCGTCCCAGTCCTGTACGCGCACGTGCATCCCGCCGAACGCCATGTCCCGTACGACATCATCGAGGGTGTTGGGCACGCCGGTCAGGTTGTAGTCGAATCCCCAGGCGTCGGGTTCGCAGATGACGGCTGCCGCGACCCGGCTCACCCAGTCCACCGGGGCCGCGTTCAGAGCGCGGAAGGCGGGCACGGTACGGAAGCGGCCGAACGCCGCGATGAGGCCGCTGCTGAGGTCCTGCGGGTTGTGCGCGCCGGTGCGGGTGTGGCCTCCGATGCCGCCCGGGCGCATCGCGGTGACGATCAGGCCATGGTCGCGGGCCCGCCGCAGGGCGACCTCGGCCGCCCACTTGGTCTGGTCGTAGCCCGCGACGAGGCGGTCGACGTGGGCGAGCGGGTCGTCCTCGCCCATGGACGCGATACCGACCTCGTTGAAGACCGCGATCGAGGAGATGTGATGCAGCGGCTTGGGCGGCCCGGTCGCCGCCAGTTCGGCCAGGGTCAGCGCGCCGATGACGTTGCTCTGCCGCAGCGACTGGTAGCCGCGCAGGAAGTCCACGGCCGCCGCCACGCCCACGACGCTGTCCAGTTCGTGGGCGAGCTTGTTCCAGACGTCCTCGGACAGGCCGAGGCGCGGTCGCCTGATGTCGCCGGGGAGCACGGTCACCCGGCGGCGGATCTCCGACGACCAGGGCAGCCGGTGGCTCTTCAGCGCCTCGCCGAGGCGGGCGGTGGCCGCCTCCTCGTCGGCCGCGCGGACCAGGCAGTAGACATGCGCGTCACTGTGCCTGAGCAGATCGAGGAGCAGATGGCTGCCGAGGAAGCCGGTGGCCCCTGTCAGCAGGATTCGGCGGGGCGGCAGGGGCTCGGGCGAGCCCGTCCAGGGCAGGCGGTCGGCCAGGGAGAGATCGGCCAGGATCTGATCGAGGTCTTCGGGACGGGCGGCCGTGGCGCTCGGGGTGCCGCCCTCGATGCTCCGGGAGGAAACCACCGCGCCGGACGGGGTGCCGGGCAACGGGATGGACGGAGTGTCCGGGACACGCGCCGGGGTGGAATCCGGGGCGAGAGCGGGGCCGAATCCCGAGGGGGGAGCCGGAGCCAGGATCCGTGCGGCCGTCGACGTTGCCTGGAGCCCCGGGGCCGAGAGAACCGCGGTGGCACCCGCGGTCTCCAGCCAGCGCATGGCGAGGCTGCGCGGCCGTGCGTCGGCGAACACCTCGTCGAGGTCGATCTCCATGCCCAGCTCGTCCTCCAGCGCCGCGACGAGCTCCACGGCGCCCACGGAGGTACCTCCGGCGTCGAAGAAGTCCGTGTCGGGCGACAGATGCCCTCCGGGTACGAAGGGACCGGCCGCCGCGGCGACGACGGCGGCCAGGCCGTCCGCGTCGGGTGCGGGGGACGCGGTGGACGCGGTGGACGCGGTGGAGTCGGTGGAAGCCGCCGGGGCAGGGAGGGCGCCGACACCGCAGTCCACCCCGGTCCCGGTTCCGGTCTCTATACCGTCACCATCACCGTCACCGTCACCAGCACCAGCACCAGCACCAGCACCAGCACCAGCACCAGCACCAGCACCCAACGGCACGGTTTCCGTACGGGTACGGGACTCGGAGGTGTCCGCAGCCGCCGCCGGCTCCGTGCCCGTCCCGGTCGCCGTGAGTGTGGGGGCCTGTCTGATCCTGGCCAGCAGTGCCTCGACGCTCGGCCCGGCGTCACCTCGCTCGATCGCCTCGCCGGTGGCCCGCCGGTCGGCGTGCGACGACGCGTCCTCGTTCACTTCAAGCATGAGAGTCCCTCACCCTGTGCAATGCATTGTCTGCTGTTTCCGTCCTGCCTGTGCGGGCCGAGCCGCCGGGTCCGCTCACTGCCGCCGCCAGGAGCGGAAGGCCCGCAGGTGTTCCGGCGTGACCACGCTCTCCAGGTGCTCGTCGTCCTGGTCGCCGCCGGCGAGCGCGGCCAGCAGCCGCCTGGCCGGTACGTTGCGGTCGGTGCGTTCCGCCGTCAGCCGGACCTTCACGCAGCCCAGTCGGTCGGCACGGTCCGCCAGCCACCCCAACAGTCGTTCCTCGACGCCTCTGCCGAGTGCGCGACAGCTCAGCATCCAGGCGAGGACGTCGAGTCGATCGCCGTCCACGCGCAGGGCGAGCAGGCCGATCTGGCCGTAGTCGCCGAAGCGGTCCCGCGCCGCCGCCATCCACACCTCGCCGTGCTCACTCCACCGCGCCAGATCGCCGCCGTCGGCGGACCGGGGACGGAGGGTGAACTGGTTGGTGCGGCGCACGAGTTGCTCGGCCCGCTCGACGTCGGCCCCGGACAGTGCCCGGATGTCGACCTCCAGCTCCAACTGGGCCAGGAACTCCTCGAAACCGGCCTGCTCACGCACCGCGTCCCGTTCCCGCTCCTGTGCGTAGAACCCTGCACGCAGCCCGTCCTCGGCCGTCGCCGCCGCCGGGACCAGGGGCCACAACCGGCCGAGGAATTCATCCAGTTCGGCCGCCGGAGGGCAGGTCACCGACAGCACCTCCGGCAGTGCCGACCGCACTCCCGCGATCTCGACGGGGTTGTCGTCGAGGAACAGGAAGCTGTCGAGCCCAAGGTTGAGGGTGCGCGCAGCCTCCGCGAGACGGCCCGGTTTGGGACCCCAGCCGGCGGAGAGCACGCTGAGGTGCTCGGCCTTCAGCACGCTGTCTGGGCGGTCCAGGACGGCTCGTACGGTGTCCTCATCGTTGTTGCTGACCAGCGCGAGCAGCGCTCCCGCGGCACGCCACCGCAACAGCCTTCGCGCCAACTGTGCGCGCGGCCCGGTGAGTTCCACCGACTCAGAGCCGATCTCCCCCGCGACTCCGCCCCACAGGGTCTCGTCGCCGTCCACCGCGATCACCTTCGGCGCGGGTCGCAGTACCGCCCGGACCACTTGGGCCAGCCGCAGGGCGACCGCCGCCTGGAAGTGCGGGGTGAAGGGGAGGTGAGCCAGCCGCTCGGTCCGCTCGTCGAAGCGTTCCGCGACGGCGTGGTGCCGGGTCCACTCGTCCGGGCCGAGCACCGCGATGCCGGGCGCGTCGGTCAGCTCGGCGACGAGGTCGCTCTCCCAGCCGGCGAAGCGGTCGTCCTGTCGTGCCGAGGGCAGGATGCCGACGATCAGTGGTCTGCGGGTCCGCTCGGACAGGGCTCGCAGCGCGGCCGGGTACGCGGTGCGGAGTTCGGTGAGCATCGTGTCGGTCACCGGGCCGAAGCGTTCCAGGTCCGCCGCCCGCAGCAGCACCACGCCCACCGCTGTCGCGGGATCGGCGAAGACACCCGAAGGGTCGCGAAGAGCGGCGAGCACCTGGTGGTACGGGGCTTCCGCCACCGTCAGGCCCGCGCCCCGTGCTTGTTCCCGCTCACGGGCTCCATCCTGCGTGCCGTCCTCGACCGCCGCCTCGCAGAGCAACGGCAGATTGCCGAGCGCGAAGGTGGCGGCGAGGGCGAGCGAGCGGCGCGGCCGGACAACGGCGTCCCGTCCGAGCGGAGTTGCCGTCGCAGGCGAAAGCGCGACCGGAGTTCCCGTCGCAGGTCGAGGCGCGACCGGAGATCCCGTCGCGGCCGGGATCGCCCTCGCACCCGGCACGGTCGGAGCTTCCACCGTGCCCGTCAAGACAGTTGCCGTCGTGCCCGCCGTACGGACCTGCGCGGTCGGGTCGTCGGCCGTCGAGGCGAGCAACCGCAGGAACGCCTCCGCCAGTTCGGTGGAGGTGGCCGCGTCCAGGATGTCGAGGTTGTGGTCGAGTCGTACGCGGCCCGCGTCCGGGGTCATGGTGACCATGAGGTCGAGGTCGGAGTAGCCCGTTCCGGCGGGGAGGACCTCCAGCCGGCCGAGGTGGGCCGCCGAGGAGCGTACGTAGTTGAAGTACACCTCCACCAGCGGCGCGTTCGCCCGGTGCAGCTTCTGCCCGGCCAGCGTCGACAGCACGTCCGAGAACATGGCGCCCTTCGCGAGGACCCGGTCCAGGCGGGCGTCCGTCCGGCGCAGTACCTCCTCGATCCGCTCCCCCGCCGCGGCCTGCGCCGGGAACGGCACCGGTACGCCGAAGAATCCCACCGCGTCGTAGGCGTCGGCGTGGATGCGCGTGTCGACGGGCACGGCGAGCACGAAGCGCTCGCGCTCCCGCATCCTGGCCAGCAGTACGGTCAGGGTGCCGAGGCAGAAGGCGGCCGGCGTGACGGCGAGCCTGCTCGCGGCCGCCGCCACCCGCTCCATCAGCCCGCCGGGTATCGCCACGGTCACGCTCCCGGCCCGGTACGAGCGTGTCGCAGGGCGCGACCGGGCGAGCGTCAGGTCGAGACGTTCACTTCCGTGAAATGCCTGGCGCCACTCGGTGGTGGCGGCCCCGGACCCGTCGCCTGAGGTGTCGCCGGTCCGCTGCGCCTCGATCAGCAGGTCGATGTCACGGTTGGTGACGGCGTCGCCGAGTGAGGTGCCGGACAGTTCGGCGTCGATCTCCCCCGCGACGAGCAGCAGCGACTGGAGATCGCTCACCGCGTGGTGCGCGCCGAACGCCAGGATCTGGCCACGCGCCCCGGCGTCGAGCAGTTCGAACCGCCACAGCGGCGCGCTCGACAGGTCGAACGGGGGCTCCAGCAGCCGGGACAGCCGCTCGTCGGCGTCGAGTACGGCCTCGGCGGGGACGTCCGTCCAGCGCAGCAGCGGCGCGGCCGGCTCCCGTTCGACGCGCAGTTGGCGGCTCCGTCCGCCGCTTCCGGCGATCGCCGTACGCAGGGCGGCGTGCCGTCCGGCGAGCCGGGTGACGATGTCGGTGAGCGTCTCGCGGGTGGTCGGCGCGGTGAGCCGGACGGCCAGGCCGACGGCGTGCGCCGCGCCCGGCATGCCCGGCTGGGCGCTGCGCAACAGCCGTACGACATCGCGGGTCGCGGGCCGCAGCTCGCTCTCGGGCACCTCGGCGGTGACGCCGGGCTGTGGCTCCGCCGTCCGGGCCCCGCGGCCGCGTTCGGGCAGCACCTCTGCCAGGGCCCGTGCGAGGCTCCGGATGTCGGACGCCGAGAAGACGGCGGCGGCCGGGAGTTCGGCGCCCAGTTCGCGGGTGAAGGCGTTGCGCAGCCGGACCAGCATGAGCGAGTCCAGGCCCAGTTCCTTGAGGGCCGTGGTCGCGGACGGCTCCACGGCGCCGCCGGAGACCTGGCCGACCTTGGCCCGTACATACGCTTCGAGCCGTGCGGCCCGGTCCTGGTCCGTGGTGGCCGCGAACAGCCGCGTGACGAGGTCGTCCGTGCCCGCCGGGTCCGTGGCGACGGTGATCAGGTCGCCCAGGATCGGGCGGGTGCGTGCCGCGTCCGGGTCGAGCTCCAGGGCCTCCCGGTCCAGCGCGATGGGGGCGAGCTGGCGTCGGGAGGTCGCGAGCACTCGCTCGAACAGGTCGCCGCCCTCCGCCGGGGTGAAGGCGATCAGACCCGAACGGCTGGTCTCGGCGGCCCGGGTGCCGGAGCCGGCGACCATGCCGACCTCCGCCCAGGCTCCCCAGTCCAGACTCAGGGCCCGCCGGTCCGTGCGGGAGAGGTGGTGCGCCCAGGCGTCGAGAAAGGCGTTGCCGGCGGCGTACGGGCTCTGGCCGGCCGAGCCGAGGAGGCCGGCCGCCGAGGCGAACAGGACGAACCTGTCGGCCTCCGGGACCAGTTCGGTGAGCAGGGTGGTGCCCAGGACCTTGGGCGCGAGGACGCGCAGGACGCGTTCGTCGGTCAGGTTCGCCACCGTGGCGTCGTCGAGGATGCCTGCCGTGTGGATGACCACGGCGATCGGTCCCGCTTCACGGCGTACGGCGTCCAGGGCGGACGTCAGCGCGGCACGGTCGGCGACGTCCGCGCGGGCGAGGTGCACGGTGGCACCGCGGGCTTCGAGTCCCTTGATCCAGCTCTCCGTGGCCGCGTCGGGTCCGCTCCGGCTCAGCAGGGCCAGTCGGCGGGCACCCCGGCGGACCAAGCGCTCGGCGGCCACCCGGCCGAGGCCGCCCAGGCCACCCGTGATCAAGTGCACGCCGTCCGCGGTGACCGCGCCGTGCCCGCCGTCGTCCGGGCGGGTACGGGCCAGGCGTGGCACCAGCCGGCCCGACTCCCGCAACGCTACGAGCCGTTCGTCGTCCGCGTGCCGAAGTTGCGTCCACAGTCTCGACCACAGGTCGCTGGCGTCGTCCGAGGCCGGCAGGTCGACGAGCGTGGTCGACAGTTCCGGGTACTCCTGGGCCACCGAGAGTGCGAAGCCCCAGGCGAGGGCCTGCTGAGGGTGCGTCACCTGCGTGCTGTCACCTGCGGCCTGGGTGCCCCGTACGACGACGAACAGACGCGGGGCGCGGCCCTCGGGACGGTCGGCGAACGCCCGCACCAGGTGCAGGGTGCTCAAGCAGCAGAGCAGCGCGGCCTCTTCGGCCGTGGCGGTGTCCTGAACGGCCGGCGCGTCAAGTGCGGACAGCTGGACCACACGCTCCGGAGGTCCGTCGGAGAAGGCCTCGTCGAGCAGACGGGTCAACTGCCTTGGATCGGCCGCGTCGAGGACGTAGCGGCCCGGGCCCTCGGCGCCGAACGCCGCGCCTCTGCGCACGATCACATGAGGCACGTCGGCCAGGGCCAGCCGTTCCGCGAGTGCGTCGGCCGCCCCGGTCTCGTCGGCCAGGACGAGCCAGGGCCCGTCGCCCGGCGCCTCCTGTGCGACCGGGCGTGGCTGCCAGCGGGTCTCGAAGAGCGCGCCGTCCAACGGCGAGAGCGCGGCCAACTCGAACTCCGTCGCTTCCAGAACGAGTTGTTCCTTCTCGTCCCAGAGCCGCAGATCCAGAAGCGCGGTGTCGCCGTCCACGGAACGCAGCCGGCAGGTCGCCCAGGCGGGCGCGGAGCGCACGCCGGTGAAGCGCAGCCGCCCGACCCCGGCGGGCACGAAGGCCCGGCCCGCGGGCGCGTCGGCCGGCAGGGCCGCCGTGTGGAAGGCGGCGTC
This sequence comes from Streptomyces sp. NPDC005281, assembly GCF_040607495.1. Classification (NCBI taxonomy): domain Bacteria; kingdom Bacillati; phylum Actinomycetota; class Actinomycetes; order Kitasatosporales; family Streptomycetaceae; genus Streptomyces; species Streptomyces sp. NPDC005281. The sequence continues at coordinate 15,238 of NZ_JBEXGX010000022.1, forward strand.
GAGGACCGCGGGGTGCAGCAGATGCCCGGCGGCGCTCTGCCGGGCGAGTCGGCCCACCGCCGCGGTATCCGTGCGGTGGCCCTGTTCCAGGAGACGGAACGCGGGACCGTAGTCGATGCCCAGAGCCGTGAGCCCCGTATAGACGGCGGGCAGGTCGGCCTCATCCTTGCACCGCTCGCGCAGCACGGCCGGCTCCTCGCCCACGTCGGACACGGCAGGCGTGGCAGGCGCGACAGGCACGGCTGGCGCGACGGCCGCCGGGTCGACGGCGCTGTCGACAACCCGTCCATCGACGACCCGCCCGGTGACGTGCCGCTCCCACGGCGCGCGCCGTTCCCCCGCAGCCCCCGAGGCCCCCGAGGCCCGCGAGGCCCCCGAGGCGATGGTGAAGTCCCGTGACCCGTCCTCCCCGGCGGGTTGCAGAACCAGTTGGAGCCGTACGGGCTTGTCCGCGTCGAGAGCCAGGGGCCGCTCGAACCTCACGTCGGACAGCCGGATCTCGCCGCTGTCCCGCAGCGCGGAGGCGCCCTCCAGTGCCAGGCCGAGGAAGGCGGCGCCTGGCAGCCAGACCTCGCCGTTGACCCGGTGGTCGGTGAGGTAGGCGAAGCGGCTGTCGCGCAGGTCGATGACGCTCTGGAAGATGTGCCGGCCGGGTGTGTCGCTGGCCTCGACATGCGTGCCGAGGAGCGGTGAGGCCCCGGCCGTCCCGGTGGCCGGGGCGGGTGCGCGCCAGTGGCGTTCGCGGGCGAAGGCGTAGGTGGGCAGGTCGATCCGGCGGCCCTGGGGCAGCAGCACCGGCCAGTCGGGCGTGTGCCCGGCCTCGTACAACTCCCCCAGCCGGCCCAGTAGAACAGCCCGTCCGTCGCGCCCGCGGCTCAGGGAGCCGATCGCAACCGCGTCGATGCCCGCCTCGGCCGCCACCGCTTCCACCGAGGCGGTGAGCGAAGGATGCGGGCTCAGCTCTACGAAGTAGCGGTAGCCGTCGTCCAGCATCCGCCGGATCGTGTCCGCGAAACGGACGGGGCGCCCGAGGTTCGCGTACCAGTGCGCTGCGTCCAGGCGGTCGCCCGGCACCGGTTCGGCCAGCACCGTCGAGTACAGCGGAGTCGGCGCGCTCGTGCCCCGGATCCCGGAGAGCCGGCCCAGCAGATCCTCGCGGACCGGGTCCATCAGCGGGGTGTGGGAGGCGAACGGCGTCGACAGGCGTCGTACCGGGATGTCCAGCGTTTCGAGGTGCGCGCGCAGTTCGGCCAGTGCTTCGGCGTCGCCGGAGACGGCCGTGGAGTGCGCGCTGTTGACCGCCGCGACGAACAGGCGGCCTGGGTAGGGCGCGAGCAGCTTCTCGGCCTCCGCGCGCGGCAGTTCGACGGACAGCATGCCGCCCTGTCCGACCAGCGGGGCGACCGCTCCGGCGCGCCCGGTGACCACGGACACCGCGTCGTCCAGGGTGAGGGCGCCCGCACTGTACGCGGCGGCGATCTCGCCGAGGCTGTGGCCGGTCACGGCGTCCGGGCGGACGCCGAGCGCGCGCCAGGCGGCGGCCAGGGCCGCGTTGACCGCGAACAGCACCGGCTGGAGGAACTCGGTGCGGTCGAACGGCGCGAACTCCTCCGGTGAGCGCAGCACGTTGAGCACCGACCAGCCGACGTGACGGTGCACCGCCTCGTCGATCCGGGCCAGCTCCGCGCGGAAGGCCTCCGACTCGGAAACCAACTCCATTCCCATACCGGGCCATTGGCCGCCGTGCCCGGCGAAGACGAAGGCAACCTTGCCCGTCTGTTCCGCGCGGACCGGGGCCAGCGGCATCCGACCGCTCGCCAACGCCTCCAGGCGTGAGCGCAGTTCGTCCCGGTCAGCGGCCACGATTCCGGCTCGCCGTTCGAAGTGGCTGCGGTGGCGCGCCAGGGTGTGGGCGATGTCGGGCAGGGCGACATCCTGCTCCAGGTACCGGGCCAGCCGTGCGGCCTGCCCGCGTACGGCGGCCTCACCTCGCCCGGACAGCGCGAACAGCCGCTCGCCCGGGACGGTTTCGCCCTCCGGCGGGATCTCGGCCGGCTCGGCCTCCTCCACGATCAGGTGCGCGTTGGTCCCGCTGATCCCGAAGGCGCTGACACCGGCCCGTCGAACGCGCCCACCCGACGACGGCCAGGCGACCGCCTCCCGCAGCAGGTGCAACCCGCTGTCGTCCCAGTCGACATGACGGCTGGGCGTGTCGGCGTGCAGGGTGCCCGGAAGGAAGCGGTGCCGCAAGGACTGCACGACCTTGATCAGACCGGCGATGCCCGAAGCCGCCTGCGAGTGACCGATGTTGGACTTGAGCGAGCCGAGGTACAGGGGGCGGCCCTGCGGGCGCGAGGCGCCGAAGACCTGCGCGAGCGCGTTCGCCTCGATCGGGTCGCCGAGGGTGGTGCCGGTCCCGTGCGCCTCGACGTAGTCGATGTCGGCGGGCTCCAGCCCGGACAGCTCCAGCGCCCGCCGGATCACCTGTTCCTGGGCGGGGCCGTTCGGCGCGGAGAGGCCCTGGCTGCGGCCGTCCTGGTTGACGGCCGTACCGCGCAGCACGGCCAGCACCTCGTCGCCGTCGCGCCGCGCGTCGCCGAGCCGTTTCAGTACGACCATGCCCGCGCCCTCGGCCCAGATGGCACCGTCGGCGTCGTCGGAGAAGGAACGGCAGCGGCCGGTCGGGGACAGCCCCCGCAGACGGCTGAACTCGACGAAGGTTCCCGGCGTCACCATCAGCGTCACCCCGCCGGCGAGCGCCAGGTCGCACTCGCCCGAGCGGAGCGCCTGCGCCGCGAGGTGCAGCGCCACCAGCGACGACGAGCAGGCGGTGTCCACTGTCAGTGCCGGTCCGTTCAGGCCCAGCGTGTACGCGAGCCGGCCCGAGGCCACACTCGGCGCCGATCCCGTGCCGACGTACCCGTCCAGCTCGTCGAGCCGGGAGCCCGCGAGGTAGTCGCTGCCGAACATGCCGACGTACACACCGGTGGTGCTGCCCGCCAGCTCGCCCGGCACGATCCCGGCGCGTTCCAGTGCCTCCCACGCCGTCTCCAGCAGCAGCCGCTGCTGTGGGTCCATGGCCGCCGCTTCCTTCGGTGTGATGCCGAAGAAGCCCGCGTCGAAGGACTCCAGGTCGTCGAGGAAGCCACCTTCCTTGGCGTACGACTTGCCCAGGGCCTCCGGGTCGGGGTCGTGCAGCGCCTCCACGTCCCAGCGGTCCGCCGGGAACGGGCCGACCGCGTCGCGGCCCTCGGCGACGAGCTGCCAGAGGCTCTCGGGGTCGCTCACGCCGCCGGGCAGACGGCAGGCCATGGACACCAGCGCCAAGGGCTCGTCCGTCGCGGGCGCCGGGGTGCGGGGGGACCGAGGATCGGGTGCGCCGCGCCGGGTGGCACCGCCGTCCGTGGCGAGTGCGGTGGCCAGAAGGTGGGCGGAGAGCCGGTCCGCGGTGGGATGGTCGAACAGCAGCGTGGCGGGAAGCCTGGTGCCGAGCCTGGTGCCGATGCGGTTGCGGAGCTCGACCGCCGTGACCGAGTCCATGCCGAGCTCACGCAGCGGCTGATCGGGACGGACGGACTCCGCCGAGCGCAGACCGAGCGCCCGCGACGCCTCCTCGCGGACCAGGGCCAGGACTCGTGCGGCGCGGTCTGCTTCCGGGAGCCGTGCCAGCCGGTCCGCCAGAGCGGTACCGCCGTCCTGACCGGTGCGGGGCGCGGGCAGCAGCGAGCGCCAGAGGGCCGCCGAACCGTCGTCCGTGGCAGCCGTGTTCTCGCGCAGGCGGTGCAGGTCCAGGGACCAGGCGACCAGGTGCGGTGCGCCTTGGCGCAGGGCGAGTTCGACGAGGTCCCGGCCCAGGTCGGGGGTGAGGGAGCGGTGGCCGAGCCGGGCCATCCGGTCCAGGTCGGCGTGTTCGGCGGCAAGGCCTTCGCCCGCCCAGGCGCCGAAGGAGACCGAGACGCCGGGCAGGCCCAGGGCCCGCCGGTGATGGGCCAGTTGGTCGAGGAAGACGTTGGCCGCCGCGTAGTTGGCCTGGCCCGGGCTGCCGAGCACGCCGGCCGCCGAGGAGATCAGCAGGAACAGGTCGAGGGGGACGTCGGCGGTGAGCCGGTGCAGATGGGCGGCGCCGTCCACCTTGGGACGCAGGACGCGCGCGAGGCGTTCGGGCGTCAGCTCGGTGACCACCCCGTCGTCCAGGACTCCGGCGCAGTGCACGACACCGCGCAGCGGCAGCGCGTCGCCGACGCGGGCGAGTACGCGGGCCAGGGCCGCCGGGTCCGCGACGTCGCACTCCGCGATCTCGACCTCGGTTCCGAGGGAGGTCAGTTCGGCGGTGACCTCGGCGGTACGCGGATCGGCCGCACCTTGACGTGACGTCAGAAGCAGCCGGGGGACGCCGTTTTCGGCGAGGAGCCGGGCGATGTGGCGGCCGACGGCACCGAGTCCGCCGGTGATCAGCACGGTGCCGTCGGTGGGTGCCAGGGCGCCGCGGCCGGTGAGGTCGAGGACGACCGGGGCGCTCGATGCCCCGCTCCGCCGTATCGCCTCGCGTGCTGCGGTGACGGGCAGCACCTGGGGGCGGGCCTGGCCCGTCCGGGCGGCGACGTGCTCGCGCAGCGTCCGGGCCGCTTCTTCGACACGGGTGGCGCGGTCGGGCGTGAGGGGAAGGGCGGCCGCGGTGGTGTACGGCACGTCGTCCGGAAGCACCGCGACCAGCCGTGCGTCGGCGACCGCCGAGGAGCCGGGCGGGGTGTCGGCGAGAGCGAGGACCCGCAGGCCGGGGATCAGGTCCGTCACGTCGGCGGCGGCCTCGGTGACGACACCGGCGCAGATGCTACGCGACCACTCCCCGCCGGGCCCGGGAGCCGCCACGGCGTGCACCTGGATCCTCACCCGGCCCGCGGTCAGAGCCGGGGGCACCACTGTTCGCAGGATCGGGTCGGCCGCGGAGCCGGCCAGTTCGTAGCAGTCACCGGCCGGGATCCGCAGCGCGTCGGCCGCGCGGGCACGCACCAGCCGCGGAACCAGCAAGGTGCCTTCCCGGAAGGCGAGTTCGGGCTCGCCGGCCTGGGCGAGGGCCGCCGGAAGGACGTCGGAGGGAGCGGAGTCCCCGAGGTCCAGGAGGGTCAGCCCGAGGTGCGGGTGTTCGGCCCTGGCGCCACGGGCGAGGCCCCACAGCACCGACTGGGCCAGGCCGGCCACGGTGTCCCCGGCGCCGGTCGCGACCGCGCCGCGGGTGACCCAGACGGTACGGGCGGGCGGGCGATCCGCCGAAGGCTCGATCAGGGCACGCAGTTCGGCCAGCGCCGCAGCAGCCAACTCCTGTGCGGCTGCGCCCGGTTCGGCGTCGGCCTCCGGACGCGGCCAGAAGCGTACGACGACGTCGGCGTCCGTCTCACGCACCTGGACGCCCGCCGCGGCCAGGCCGTGCAGGGCGGTGGCGACCTCCGGGTCCGAGCGGTCGCCGCGGACGGACCACACGCCGCGCGATCCCGCCGCGGGCTGGTCGGTCACGGCCGTCCACGCCACTTCGTACAGGTGACGGCCGTTCTCGGATGCGCCGTTCAGATCCGCCGGGTCGGCGGCGCGCAGCCGTACGTCCTCCAGCCGGCCCGCCGGGAGGCCGTCGGCGTCCCACAGGGTCACGTCGAGGGTGAGGTCCGTCCCCGAGCCGCCCGACCGCCGTACCAGCGCCGTGAGGTCGTTCGCGCCGCCCGGCGGCAGGACGCAGCGGCCCACCGCGACCGGCAGCAGCACCCGCCCATCGGAGGCGTCCAGCGCGGCGGCCACGTGCAGCGCGGCGTCCAGCAGCGCCGGGTGGACGGGGTAGGGATCGCTCGCGTCGCGGGCCACGGCCGGCAGTGAAAGCCGGGCCAGCAGCTCACCGTCGGTGGTGGTCGTGACCGCCGACCGGACGCCCTGGAAGGAGGGGCCGTAGCCGAGGCCGAGTGCGGCCAGTCGTTCGTAAGTCTCCTCGTTCCAGGCGGACTCGGCGGCCTGCGGCCACTCCGGCGGCCTCACCGTCCCCGACACCGGGGCAGGAGCGGCGGCCGACGCGGTGGCGTGCAGGGTCCAGCCCGGTTCCTCCGTGTCGCGCGGGCGGCTGTGCACGGTGACCTCCGGCGCCGAACCGGTGGTGACCACGTCGACCGACACCTCGACTGTTCCGGTCCGCGGCAGAACGAGGGGCGCGAGGAGGAGCAGACCGGTCAGGTCGCCGGGAACGTCAGGGCGGGCCACGGCGAGCGCGGCACGGCACAGCTCCATCACCGTCGTGCCCGACACCACGGTCCGGCCGAACACGGTGTGGTCGGAGAGCCAGTCGGCGGTGGCCGGGGACCACTCGCCGCGGAACGTCCAGCGGGACTCGTCCGCCGACTGGAGCTGAACTCCCAGCAACGGGTGCGGGGCACGGTCGAAGAGGCCGGAGGCCGGGGCGCCTGACCCGGGTTCGGGCGCGACCCAGTAGGACTGCTGGTCCCACGCGTACGTGGGCAGGTCGGTCGCCTCCCCGTCGGGAACGACGCGGCGCCAGTCGATCCGCCGTCCGTGGACATGGAGTTCGGCAGCGGCCCGGTCCAGACAGGCGGGCCCGTCCTCGTCGCGGCGCAGCGATCCGACGGCGACCAGGTCGTCGTGACCGTCGTCCTCGGCGATCGTGCGCACGGCGGTGACGAGGGAGGGGTGGGGGCTGAGTTCGACGAAGTGGCGGTAGCCGTCGGCCGCCATGCGTTCCACGGTGGGCGCGAAGCGCACGGGCTCACGCAGGTTCGTGTACCAGTAGTCGGCCTCCAGCTCCTCCATGACCGGCTCACCGGTGACCGTGGAGTACCAGGCGACGGCGGACGGGGAGGTGGTGACGCCGTCGAGTTCGTCGAGGAGCGTCGCGCGCAGAGGCTCGACCCGGGCGCTGTGGGAGGCGTAGTCGACGTCGAGACGGCGGACGAACACCTGCTCCCGGCCGAGTTCGGCGAGCAGGGCGTCGAGCGGCTCCACGTCACCGGCGATCACCGTCGAGCGGGCGCTGTTCACGGCGGCGACGGACACCCGGTCGCCGAGACCCGCGAGCCGCGCCTCGACCTCGGTGTGCGGCAGGGCGACGACGGCCATGGTCCCGGTGCCGGACACCTCGGTCAGGGCCTGGCTGCGCAGGGCGACCACCGCCGCGGCGTCGTTGAGGCTCAGCGCCCCGGCGACGCAGGCCGCGGCTACCTCGCCCTGGCTGTGCCCGATCACCGCGTCCGGCCGTACGCCACGGGCCCGCCACACCGCGGCGAGGGAGACCATCACGGCGAAGAGGACCGGCTGGACGACGTCCACCCGTTCCGCGGCAGGCGCACCTTCGTCGCCGCGCAGGACGGATGTCACCGACCAACCGGTGAACGGGCGCAGTGCGGCGTCGCAACGGTCGAGTTCGTCAGCGAACACCGGTGACCGGTCGAGGAGTTCACGGGCCATGCCGGACCACTGGGCGCCCTGGCCGGGGAAGACGAAGGCCAACTTGCCCGGCGGGTGCGTCTGTTGCGGGCCCACGACCAGGTCGGGGTCCGGCTTCCCCTCGGCGAGGCCTTGGAGCGCGGCGAGCAGTTCGTCGTGGTCGCAGGCCTGGAGGACGGCGCGGTGCTCGAAGTGTGTGCGGTGGTGGGCCAGCGTCGAGGCCACGTCGGACAGTTCCGGCCGCGGTTGCGTGGCGAGCGCGTCGAGCAGGCGGGCCGCCTGCCCGGCGAGGGCCGGGAGGGTGCGGGCGGACAGCGGGAAGAGGGTGGGTGCTGGGGTACGGGGGCTCCGGGCGGGCGTGGCAGCGGGAGCCGGTGTTGCGGTGGGAAGCGGTGTCGCGACCTGCGGCGTCGCGGCTGGCCGTGTCAGGTCCTGGGGGGTCCCGGCCGGGTCCTGCCGAGTCACGGCCGGGCGTATCAGGTCCTGCGGGATCGCGACCGGGCGTCTCTGGTCCGCCGGTGTCGTGGCTGGTCGCATCTGGTCCACCGGTGTCGCGACCGGTCGTATCAGGTCCGCCTGTGTGGTGGCCGGGCGTATCAGGTCCGCCGGAGTCGTGGCCGGGCGTATCAGGTCCTGAGGTGTCTCCTCCAGCACCACATGCGCGTTGGTGCCGCTGATCCCGAACGCGCTCACCCCGGCCCGCCGCACCCGGTCGCCGCGCCGAGGCCACTCCTCGGTGCCGCTGTGGACGCGCAGGCCACCCTCCGCCCAGTCGACGTGCTCGGTCGGGGTCTCGGCGTGCAGGGACGCCGGGAGCCGTTCGTGGCCGAGGGACAGGACCGCCTTGATGACTCCGGCGATGCCCGCCGCGGCCTGGGTGTGACCGATGTTGGACTTCAGGGAGCCGACACCCAGGGGCCGGTCCGCAGGGCGTCCAGGTCCGAAGACCGATGCGAGCGCCCGGCCCTCGATGGGGTCGCCGAGCCGTGTGCCCGTACCGTGCGCCTCCACGTAGTCCAGGTCGTGCGGGCGGAGCCCGGCATCGTCGAGGGCGGCGCGCAGCACCCGCTCCTGTGCCGGACCGTTGGGCGCGCTCAGTCCCTGGCTGCGGCCGTCCTGGTTGATCGCCGACCCCTTGACGACCGCGAGGACCCGGTCGCCGTCGCGGCGCGCGTCCGCGAGCCGCTTGAGGAGCACGAGGCCGCAGCCCTCGGCCCACACCACCCCGTCCGCCTCGGTGGAGAACGGGCTGCACCGCCCGGACGGCGACAGCGCGCGCAGCCTGCTGAACTCCACGTGCCCGCGCGGTGTCACCAGGAGCGTCGCCCCGCCCGCCAGCGCGAGGTCGCACTCACCGCCGGCCAGTGCCCGCGCCGCCAGGTGCAGGGCCACGAGAGAGGAGGAACAGGCGGTGTCGACCGTGACGGCCGGCCCCTGGAGTCCGAGGGTGTACGCGATCCGCCCGGACGCCACGCTGGACGCCGAGCCCGTGCCGACGTGCCCGTCGAGCCGGTCCAGCGGGGCCGAGGCGAGGTATCCGCTGTCGTACAGGCCGACGTAGACGCCCGTAGAGCTGCCGTTCAGCGTCTCGGGGACGATCCCCGCACGCTCGATCGCCTCCCAGCCGGTCTGTAGCAGCAGCCGTTGCTGCGGGTCCATGGAGGCGGCCTCCCGCGGCGAGATCCCGAAGAAGGCCGCGTCGAACCGGTCGATGCCGGTCAGGAAGCCGCCGCGCAGGGTGTACGACTTTCCGGCGGCCTCCGGGTCGGGGTCGTGGAGCCCCTTGGTGTCCCAGCGGCCCGCGGGCACCTCGCCGACGGCTTCCTCACCCCCGGCCAGCAGCCGCCAGAGGGCCTCTGGGTCGTCGGCACCGCCGGGGTACCGGCAGGCCATGGAGATGATCGCGATGTCGTCGTCCCTCCGCACGGACGGATCCGCAGGCGCGGAGGCCTGGGCCGGATCGGCCGTGCCCGGGAGCCTTTCGCCGCAGACGGCCTCGGCGATCCCCGCGATCGTGGGGTGGTCGAAGACGAGGGACGGTTCGACGGACCGCCCGGTCCACTCGGACAGGCCCACGGCCAGCGTCACCAACTGCCGTGACCCCAGACCGAATTCGGCGATCGGACGGTCCGGCTCGACGGTCGACGGGGCCAGCCCGGCCGCTTCGGCGACGGCCGACGTCAGCCAGACCCGAACCCCCTCGGTGGTCGTCGGGGACGTCTCGGGGAACTGCTTCGGGGACTCGTTCGCAGGCATCTGGGCTGGTGTCCTCGTGAACTCGGGCTCAGGTGGATTCCGTACGGGCGGCACAACGGGTGCGCACCACGTACGACTTACCGCCGCCGCACGACGGGCGACGCACGACGGGCAACGGGCAACGGGCAACGGGCAACGGGCAACGGGCAACGGGCAACGGCAGACGGTTGACTTGGTTGGCGTGCGGCGGATTGCGGTGGCTGTACGAGCGCGTCACGAACCCGTACCGCTGACGCCCGGCCACGCTGCCGGTGGCCTGCGGCCGGGCAACAGAGCTACCCGAGGCCACAGTTGGGCCGCCGACGGTGCGTGGGCACGCCGCACGCATCCGGTCATCCTGTCGCGGGTCCGCCGACCAGGGAGAGCGTGCCGTCGAGATACGCCGCCCGGGAGGCACGACGCTGGATCTTCCCGCTGGAAGTCTTGGGGATGGTGCCGGGATGGACGAGCACGACATCTCGCAGGGGCAGACCGTGCGCCTCGCCGATCGCACCGCGGATCAGATCGATGATCTTCTCGGACTCGCCCACCCCCTCCGGTGCCGTCTCGGCAACGACGACGGGTTGCTCGCCCTCGCCTCCGCCGTCGACGGAGAAGGCTGCGGTGCAGCCGGGCCGCAGCGCCCAGTGGGACATCTCGGCGGACAGTTCCAGGTCCTGCGGGTAGTGGTTGCGTCCGTCGATGACCATCAGGTCCTTGAGACGGCCGGTGGCGAAGAGTTCGCCGTCCCGCAGGAATCCGAGGTCGCCGGTGCGCAGGAAGCGGCCCTCGCGACCGCCGAGGGTGGCCCGGAAGGTCTCCCGGGTGGCGAGCGCGTTGCGCCAGTACCCCTTGGCGACACTCGCTCCGGAGACCCAGATCTCCCCGACCTCGCCCTCGGGCAGTTCCTCCTGCCGTTCGGGGTCGGCGATGACCACGGTGATGCCGGGGCCGGGCCGGCCGGACCCGACCGCTGCCCCGTCCGTGGGCCTGGCCACCTCCGCACCGGCATGCGGACCGGTTCCACCGGCGCCGGTGGCAGCGGCCAGGGTGGGCGGGGCGTTCACCGAGCTGCCGGTGACGATCAGCGTGGCCTCCGCCAGGCCGTAGCAGGGATACAGGGCCTCACGGCGGAAGCCGACCGGGCTGAAGGCCTCGGTGAACCGGCGCAGGGTCGCAGCCCGTACCGGTTCGGCGCCATTGAAGGCCACCTTCCAACGGCTCAGGTCGAGGCCGTCGAGCAGGTCGGGCGTGGCATGCTTCAGACACAGTTCGTAGGCGAAGTTGGGGCCGCCGCTGGTGTGCGGGCGGTACCGGCTGATGGCGGTCAGCCAGCGCTCGGGGCGTTGCAGGAAGTGCAGCGGGGAGAAGAGTGTGGCGGTCACGCCGAGGTAGGCCGCGTTCAGGACCGGGCCGATGAGGCCCATGTCGTGGTAGACGGGCAGCCAGCTGACGAAGAGTTCATGGCCGTACTCCTCGATCACGTCGGGAGTGTGACCCATCCGCTCCGTGATGACCCGCTCGTTGTCCATCAGATTCCCGTGGGTCACCATCACCCCGCGCGGGGCGGAGGTGGACCCGGAGGTGTACTGGAGGAAGGCGACCGAGTCTGCGGTCAGGTCCGGTTCGCGCCAGGAACCGGCCGCCGCGTCGGGGATGTCTTCGGTCGCGACGCAGGTGATCTCGGCCAGTTCGGGCAGGTGTTCCGACATGGTGGCGAGGGCCTCGATCACCTCGCGGCCGCCCAGGATCACCTTTGCGTCGGCGTCGGCGATCAGGCGCTTCATCCGGAGCAGGGCACGGTGGTTCTGTGACCGCCCCTGCGGGGGCAGGCCCGGTACGGCGACGACGCCGGCCGACAGACAGCCGAGGTAGCCGCAGATGAATTCGATGCCGGGCGGATACAGCAGCATGGCGCGGGAACCGGCCAGGCCGCGCTCCTGCAACCAGGCGGCGACGGCACGGGACCGCTCGGCGAGCCGTCCGTAGGAGATGTCCTGGATCTCTCCGTCGGAGTCCCCCGTGACGAGGTACCGGTAGGCGGTTCGGTCGGGCTGTAGAGAGGCGTGCGCGGTCAGCAAATCAACCAGGGAACGAGCCATGGGAGGTGTCTCACCTGTTCGGATGAGTGAGCGAGAAGTCTGGAGTTCGAAGGCCGCGTCATAGGCACGCGCAGATGCCGCGTACGCCCGGCCCCCTTGCCAGAACGTCCGTCTCGATCAATCCGCACAGGAAGCGGCGGCAGTGCTCGCGCCGACTCCCCGTGACCCCCTTCGAATTGCTACCAACGAGTAACACAGTAGCAAGTCCGACCGACCCCTCAGATGTAACCCCGGGTACTAAATACGGAATTGGGCGATCTGACAGTCAGTCACCACATGTCAACCGTGTGAAATGGCTGGTGCGCGCGGTGCTCAGGAGGGACATGTGTGACGCATCACGCGCTCCGAACAACGTTCGGGCGAACCGGCATTGGTCGTAGGGCCGGGTCGGCATGCCCGCGGGTCAGCGGCAGACATACCTGAAAGAGCCCGTCGCCTCGACCGGGATCCGCTGGTGCAGGATCCGCAGCCGCGCGACGCCACTGAAGGCGCCCGGACCGCGAACCGTCCAGCGGAGGTGGACCGTGACCCGGCGGGCGCCACGGGGAGCCAGGTGCACCAGCTCACCGGAGTCACGTCCGTCTCCGCGCAGCCACCGGTAGGTGACAAGGCCACCGTGTCCGTCGGTGGTCAGCACCCCGACCAGGTCCGCGGTCTGGCCGCAGCGCAACTGTCCTGCGGGCGCACGGACTTGCACGGCACTGACGGTCAGAGCGGGCGTGGGGCGCAGGGACAGCCAGAAGAGGACAGCGGCGACCGCTGTCAGGAGCACGGCCGTGGCACTCCAGACGCGTCGCCTTCGGGGGACGTGGGGCCGGGGTGCGGCGCGATCCTGGGGGTAGGCCGCGGGCTGGTCGTCCACCGGGACACCTGGGCCGAATCGAAGAAGGATCTCATCGTCGGATGCGTCCGATGTGCTCGACGTCTCCGATGCCTCCGCCGCGGCCGATCCAGGAGATGCGGGAGATACGACCGAACGCGGCGGCATACCGATGCGGGCCCGCCTGCCCAGGACGGTGGCCTGGTCGCCGGGCGCGAGAGGAACGGCGGGTACGGCCACCGCGTCGGTCACTGGGACTGGGGCCGAAGCGGGAGTTGGGGCTGAGGCAGGAGCAGGAGCAGAAACCGGAGCCGAAGCCGGAACTGGAGCCGGTGTAGGAGCGGAAGCGGGAGGCGGGACTGGAGCTGGAGCCGGTGCAGGAGTTGAAGCCGGAGCCACTGCCGCCCCTGCTGCCGCCCCCGCTGTCGGAGCCGGAGCCGGAGCCGTTGCAAGGATCGGCGGCCGCACCAGGGCCGGTACGAAGTTCGGCGTTGTCGCGGCCACCGCCGCCCGTAGCGCCGTTCGCCGCGCGAAGTCCGGAGGGAGCACTCCGCGCCCGGCGACGAGCACTGCACGGGCTGCGGCCAGTCCGTCCGACTCGGCCGTCGTAGCGCAGCGGGCGAACAGGTCGGCCGCGGGGGATCCGGGCTCGGTCCACGCGGCAGTGAGGGTACGGGCGAGGGCGGCCCACGCCGCCGTGTCGGCCTGAAAGGCGAGGTCCGCGCCGACTGTGTCGCCCAGTACCGGGCCCAGCGCGGCCTCGGTGAGCTGGGCGATGCCGTCCGGTGCCACGACGACCGTTTCCGCGTCGAGTGCTCCATGGGTCAGTCCGGCCGCGTGCAGGGCCAGCAGGGTTTGCGCGCTCTCGTTGAGAATGCCGGCGACACTCCCCGCGTCCGGTCCCGGTCGCAGCGCGGAACTCGTTCCGGATCGCGGTGGTGGTCCGTCCGCATCCAGGAGGGCGGCGAGGGCAGGTGCCGGTGGGCGGGCGCTGATCAGCCACACGTCGTCGGCCTCCGTGACGAGGTCGACCGTGCCCAGGGCTCCGGGCAGCCTGAGCTTCGCCACGGCGAGTACGGCGGCCGCCAGCCGTCCTCCGACGCCCTCCGGGGCGAGCAGGGCTCGGTCGATACGGAGCGCGCCGAGGAGTGGCTGTCCGGAACCGGCCGGGAGCAGGGCATGCCAGGTGCCGTGGCGTGTGGTGCGCGACCAACCGCTCAGGGGGCGCCCGGCGACCGTGGGGGCTGTCGTCATGTCGGTCCGTTCTCGTGGTCGGCCGCCGGGTCGTGCCTCAGCACGGCGGTGCGTCCAAGGACGCCGTCCGCGGCTGGCCCGCGGCTGCCGGAGTGCTGGTCAGCGCGACGACCCAGGTGCCCCGGCAAGGGTGGTTGGCGAAGTCGGCCACGAAGGTCACGTCGTAGTGCGTACTGCCGGACAGGTTGCGGCTCTGGGAGCCGTAGGGGTCGGCGGGCGTGTCCACGTAGTAGTTCGCGGTGACGGTCAAGGGACCGGTGCCCGTGGTGTCGACGCCGACGGCGGCGATCAGTGTGCCCGTGGTCGGCCCGCGCTGCCAGGAGCCGATGGTGAGCGAGACCGTGCCGGATGTGGGCGCGGTCGGGGCTTCGGACGTCGCGGCGGGTGTGGGTTCCGGTGGTGCCGCCGTGCCCGTGGTGGGGGTGGGCGAGGCGGCCGAAGGCCCTTCCGACGGGCTGCCTGTCGGCGAGTCGGAGGAGGTCGGCGTGACCGGGTCCGTGGCTGTGCCCGGTGAGCCGGACGTCGAGGGGGCGGGGACTCCCGACGCTACAGGAACGCCGGAGGGCACCGAACTGGCTACCGTCGTCGCCGTGTCGTGCGGACGGGCCGTCGCGGACGTCACCGCGCCCGCCACGACCGCGAGCGCCGCCGCTCCGGCCGCGGCCTTCCAGCCGCCGCGCTTCAGCCGGGCCAGCAGGGTCAGTGCCTGCGCCGGGACGTCGAGGGTGGCGGCGGTGGTGAGCGGGAACAACAGCGCGAGCAGCGTGGCGAGTTCGGCGAGGCGGCGGCGTCCGCGCTCCTCCCAGTCGGCACCGTAGGTCTCGGTGGCGGAGCGTTCGAGGTCTGCGAGGAAGGCGTCGATGGCCGGTCGATCCGCCGGGTCCTTCGCGAGTCCCCTGGCCAGCAGCTCGCGCAGCGGCGGGGGTACGTCGTCCAACGGAACAGGCGCGCGCAGGTGCTGGAGGAGGAGGGCGTTCACGTCGTCGGCGGTGAACGGGCGGTGCCCGGTGAGGCATTCGTAGCAGACGGCCGTGGCGGCGTAGACGTCGGCGGGTGGCCCGGCCGGCTCGCCGCGCCATTGTTCGGGCGCCATGTAGGCGGGGGTGCCCATGGCCTCGGTCTCGCGTCCGGTGCGTACGGCGATGCCGAAGTCGGCGAGCGCGCTGGTGCCGTCGGCGCGGACCAGGACGTTCTCCGGCTTGTAGTCGCGGTGCACCACTCCGGCCGTGTGTGCCGCGCCGAGTCCCTGGAGGGAGCCCTTGAGCAGGACGAGGGCGGCTTCCGGGCCGGTGGCGCCGTGGCGGCGCAGGAGTTGGCGCAGGCTGACGCCGTCCACTGCCTCCATGACGATCGCGGCACCCCGGCGGGTCTCCACGTACTCGTACAGCCGCACCACGCACGGGTGCCGCAACTCTCCGAGCAGCCGGGCCTCGGCGCGGAATCGGGCGAGGAACTCCCGGTCACCGCAGAGGTGTTGGCTCAGGTATTTGACGGCGACGGGTACGCCGGTCGCGGTGTGCCGGGCAAGTACGACCAGCCCTCCGCCGCCCTGGCCCAGGGTGCGTACGACGTCGTAACCGGGCACGGTCCACTCCGGGCCCTTGGTGCCTTCCGGACCGCTGGTGGTTCTGGGGCGGCCCATGGCGCCTTCCGCACCCCTGGTGCTTCCCGGGCGGCCCGTGGCGCCTCCCGGACCCATGGCGCCTTCCGGACCCATGGTGCCTTCCGGACCCGGGGTGCCGTCGGGGCTTTGCTCTGTCATGCGGTGCCCTCCAAGGACGCACCGACCGCGCCATGCGGCGGCGCCGCCCCACGGCGGCGTCGGACCCGGCGTGCCAGCCACCGCACCGGCGCCGCCCACACCGGGAACGCGACCATGGCGACCACGGCGCTCTCGATCACCGTGACCCAGGGCTCGGCCAGCCGCCCGTCCAGCAGGTCGCCGATACGGGAGTGCCAGGCCAGCAGGGCGAGGGCCAGGAAGCCGTACGTCCCGACGACGACCGCGAGGCCGTACGCGGCCATGCCCGTCTGACGCGGTCCGGGCCGGTTGCCCGCACGCAGGTCCCGCCAGAGCCCGCCGCGGAAGTAGGCGCTCGCCTCCTCGCGCAGGCGCGGCACGCGCAGCGCGTCGGTCAGCGCCTGGTAACCGTCCAGCGGCATCAGGGGGTTGAAGTTGTAGAGGGTGTTCAGGTACAGCCCGAAGGCCAGGTGGAAGAGGATCGCCGCAGCCGGTCCGGCCGGCAGTACGGCCGCGCCGGTCGCGCACCAGCCGGCCAGGACGGCGGTCGACAACGGTCCGGACAGGGCCACGACTACCCGCGACCAGCGCGTGCCGAACCACATGTCGCTGGTGTCCACGAAGGCGAACGGCATGCCCATCATGAACAGGAAGCCACCGCGCCGCACCTTGCGGCCGTACGACTTCACGGCCAGGGCGTGCGTCAACTCGTGTACGACCAGGGCGCTCACGTATCCGGCGATCAGCAACACCGGTCCCAGCACGCCGGCTCCGCCGAAGTCCAGCAGGTGCTGCCCGTTCTGTGCGGCGAAGAACGCGACGAGTCCGCCCGCGACCGACAGCCAGGCCAGCGTCACGCCTGTACGGGTGAACAGCCGCCAGCCGAAGGCCTGATAGAGGCGGGTGACGGCACGGTCGAGACCGGGGAACGAGATCTCCAGCTTCAGCAGCCCCCGGTACAGGGCGCGCCCTGCCCGCCGCCATCCCTTGCGACCCGTATCCTCCGGTCGGCCGGGCAGTCCGCGCAGCAGGTCCGCGCGCTCGAACGCGGTCAGCGCCGACTCGATGCGCGGCAGGGCGAGTTCACCGAAGCGCTCGGCGTACGCGAACAGCAGGTCCCGTACGGTGTTCTCGCCGTCGATGGCGTTCCAGAGGAAGGCCTCACGCTCGTCCAGCTCGAGATACGCGCCGGTGCGGGTGTTGTTGAGCACCCAGCGGGGTGCGCCGTGATCAGTGGGCACCTGCTTCAGCGCCCAGCCGGAACGGCGTCGGGGCCGCGCGGTGAGCTGTCCGTTCGCCTCCGGCGCCTCATCCTCCACGACGGTGGGGAGTTGGGTCTGCTGGGTGGCGACGACCATCGTGCGCGAACCGATGCGGGCGTCTCGGGGGTGCTCGAAGACCAGGCGTACGTCGCCGACGGACAGTTCCGTGCCGTCGGCGAGTTGGGCCGCGCCGCCGTGCAGGTCGACTCCCGCGACCGCGGTGCCGTTGAAGGAGTCCAGATCCTCGATCCGGAAGCCGGACTCCGTACGTACGATCCGGGCGTGGCGGCGCGAGACACTGCCGTCGGGCAGCACGACGTCGTTGTCCTCGCCCCGGCCCAGGGTCGTGAGCGGGCCGGTGAGCGGGACGAGGAGGGCGGGGTCGTCGAGGCCGCGCAACTGGGGCGCCGCGTAAGCCGTCGGTGCCGCGCCGCGGCGGAGAGTGCCGCAGCGCAGGCAGTAGGGGAAGTCGCGCCGCAGGTGGACGCGGCATGCGTGGCAGAGCATGGGGCGGTTCAGCCCGCGCCGGAACCGCTGGCGAGCGTTCCACCGTCGAAGCCGCCGTCGATGGCGGGGGCCGAGGGCGAAAGGTGCGTAGAGATGCCGCCGGTGCCGATGCCTGGGGCCGTCACGCCGCCGCGGATCCCCTCGCGGCCACCGCCGCCCTCGCCACCACCGGGCTCGCCTCCACCAGGGCGGCGACCCGTGTTCTCCTGATCTCCACCACCACCGCCACCGTCGCCGCCTCCCCCGGGTTCACCACCACCCCCGGGCCGACGACCGGTGTTCTCCTGATCTCCACCACCACCGCCACCGTCCCCGCCCCCGGGCTCACCACCACCGCCGGGGCGACGACCGGTGTTCTCCTGGTCCCCGCCACCGCCGCCTTCGCCGCCGCCTCCGCCTCCTTCACCTCCGCCGTCGCCGCCACCACCCTCACCGCCACCGGGGCGACGACCGGTGTTCTCTTGGTCCCCGCCACCGCTGCCGCCGCTGTCACCACCGCCGCTATCACCGCCGCCGCTGTCACCCCCGCCGCTGCCGCCGCCGTCACCACCCCCGCTGTCACCGCCGCCGCCTTCACCCCCGCCGCCGCCGTCACCACCCTCACCGCGGTCGTAGATGCCGCCGTGGCCGAAGTGACCGGAATCGCCGTCGCCGCCGAAGCCGCCGCCGGGGCCGCCACCGTGCTCCCCGCCCAGGCCACCGGAACCGTGCCCGCCCAGACCGCCGAGGCCTCCGAAGTCGCCGCCCGAGCCTCCGCCGAGGCCTCCGAAGTCGCCGCCCGATCCCTCGCCGAGGCCCCCGAAGCCACCGTCAGACCCACTGCCGAAGCCACCGGGACCGCCATCCGATCCGGTGCCGAAGCCACCGAAGCCACCGAGATCGCCGGAACCCCCCTCGGAGCCTTGGCCGAAGTCCCCGAAACCGCCCTCGGCACCGCCTCCGAAGTGGTCACCGAGACCGCTGGCCTCGCCCAGGCCCCCTGCCTCACCAAAGCCGCCGAGCTCCCCGAACCCACCTCCGTCGACACCGGCACCAGCACCGGCACCGGGCACGCCGTGCCCCAGCCCGCTGCCAAGGAGACTCCGCGCCCCCGTACCCGTCAGATCGAGCCCCGCCCCGCCGCCCTGTATCTCACTGGGGCGAGGAGGGCCGGACAAATCGTCGGCAGACAGATGCCCGGCCGCGATGTGATCCCCGGAGACGTGGTCACCGGCCATGTGGTCGGCCGCCGGAACATCATGGTGCGCCGGCCCATGGGCGGCGCTCCCGAAGAAGAGGGACGACTTCGACAGCCGGGGGTCGAGAGCGGCCGGTCCCCCGGACGTGCCGGTATCGACGCGGAGGCGGCAAAGTTCGGTGACCTGCTCGGGTGTGAGGCCGAGTCTTCGTGCCACCTCGCCGGTGTCGCCGTCGAGTTCGGCCCTGAAGGCCGGGTCGACAGCGAGGCGGGTCAGGGCGTCGCGGAAGGCGTTTTCGGTCATGTCTCGGGTCTCCGTCGTTCTGGCGTGGGCTGGTGCCGATCCCGGCGGAGTCGAGGGTCCCCCTTGGCCGGCGGCGGACCGCCTGTTCCGGCCACCCCCACCGATGCCTGCACGGACGGTTATAAGGGGCATGGCATGACCCGCGCAAGGCTGCGAGCAGGGATCACTCCCTGAAGCGACGGCCTTCCGGTTGATCGTGTCCCCTGACGTTGCGATCGGATGGAGCCACGTGTGTCCCTCTGTGCGAACTCGGGGACTATCCGGCCGACGCACCCGCCCCCGGCGTCCAGGGGACGCTGAGGCGGCTGCCGAACGTCACTGCTGCTCCCGAGCCTCCTCATGGCCCAGGAAGTTACCGGGGCCCTCGCCGGTCGCCAGGTTGATCGCGTCTCCGACCCGGGTTACGGCTCGGCGCCTGACGTACGGCGCGGCGCCCGGCGGACCGTGGTCACCAGTCGGTGGCCGGGGCGGCGGCGTACTCCTCGTCGGTCACGGGGGTCAGCCAGTGGACGACGGCATGGTCGGCGTCCGCCTCGTTGATGGCCAGGTGGACCATCAGCCGGTTCGGCGCGGCGCCGTGCCAGTGCTCTTCGTCGGCCTCGAACAGGACGCGGTCGCCAGGCCGGATGACCTCGATCGGCCCGCCCCGCCGCTGGCACAGACCGACCCCCTCGGTGACGAAGACGGTCTGGCTCAGCGGGTGGCGGTGCCAGTGGGTCCGCGCGCCCGGCATGAAGTGCACCAGGGTGGCGCTGACCCGTGACGGAGAAGGTGCCGCGGCGACGGCGTCGATGTAGACATCGCCGGTGAACCAGTCGGCGGGACCCTTGACGGTGTTGATCGAACTACGGGTGATCTGCAAGGTCGTTTCCTTCTCTGTGGGCTTCGTGTGCGTATGGGGCCGGTCGCTCATCCTTCGGATCGCCAGGACGGCGTGTCCGCGGACAGGTCGCGGCGCGGCCGTCACGGCTTGAGGAGGGCCTTGATGGCGCGGCGCTCGTCCATCGCCTTGTAGCCCTCGGCGACCTGCTCCAGGGGCAGGGTGAGGTCGAAGACCTTGCCCGGGTCGATCCGCCCCGACAGAACGCGGCCGATCAGGTCGGGCAGGTAGCGGCGCACGGGAGCGGGGCCGCCACGCAGCCCGACGTGGGAGAAGAAGAGTTCCTGGCCATCGACGGAGACCTCGTGCGGGACGCCGACGAACCCGACGTTGCCGCCCGGTCGCGTGGAGTGCAACGCCTGCCGCATGGCCTGTGCGGTGCCGACACACTCCAGCACCGAGTCGGCGCCGATGCCGCCGGTCATCTCCTTGATCCGGGCAATGCCCTCGTCGCCGCGCTCGGTGACGATGTCGGTGGCACCGAACTCCAGGGCGAGCCGGCCGCGGGACTCGTGCCTGCTCATCGCGATGATGCGCTCCGCGCCCATCTCCTTCGCCGCGATCACCGCGCACAGGCCGACCGCGCCGTCGCCCACCACCACAGCGGTGGAGCCGGGCCGGACCTCGGCGGCTTCGGCGGCGTACCAGCCGGTGCCCATCACGTCGGAGACGGCGAGCAGGCTGGGCCACAACTCCTCGCCCGGGTGCTCGTCGGTGGCGACCAGGGTGCCCTGGGCATTGGGGATGCGCACGTAGTCGGCCTGGCAGGTGCTCATGAACTCGCGGTCGAGGCAGTTGGACTGCCATCCGTTGCGGCAGTTGGCACAGGTGTTGTCCGAGGTCGCGAACGAGCCGACGACGAACTGCCCGGGCCTGAGCGTGGTGACCTCGGCTCCGACCTCCTCGACAAAGCCGACGTACTCGTGGCCCATGGGGTGGGCCTCGTCGGTCGTGTCCAGCCCTCGCCAGGGCCACAGGTCGGAGCCGCACACTCAGGTGACGGCCGTGCGGATGATCGCATCCGTCGGCTTGAGGATCCTCGGGTCGTCCAGGGTCTCGAAGCGCACATCGCCGGGGGCGTGGATCACTGCTCCGTGCATGGGGGAAGTCCTTAAAAGTTCGTTGGAGGGGCGGGCGGCCAGGGGGGCTGACTGTGGGCCGCCGTAGTCCGGGGGCGGGAGGAATCGGGTGCGCGTCGAGCGTGCCGTCGTCCTTCGCGGGCCGCCCGGCCGGGTACGTACCCGTCGCGACGGCGGTGCCGTCCCAGGTGGTGCCGATCGACGTGGTGCCGTTCCCGGTGGAGCCGATCGACGTGGTGCCTCCTCCAGGTAACCGCTCATGACGTCGGCTGACGAGTCACCGGCGAAAGGTGTACCGGCAGTACATCCCTCCCACGCCGGGCAAGCCGTACGGTCGAAGACATGGACAACCGTGAGGAGGTCCGCGAGTTCCTCACCTCGCGGCGAGCGAAGATCACTCCGGAGCAGGCGGGCCTGCCTGCCGGATCCCGGCGGCGCGTGCCGGGACTGCGCAGGAGCGAGGTCGCCGCGCTGGCCGACATGAGCGTCGAGTACTACGCCAAACTCGAGCGGGGCAACCTGGCGGGCGCCTCCCCCGCCGTACTCGAAGCCGTCGCGAGAACGCTGCGGCTGGACGACACCGAACGGGCCCACCTGCTGAACCTGGCGCGGGCCGCCGACGGTTCCGACGCTCTCACCCGCCCCCGGCGCCGCTCCACCAGCCAGCCGTGGACCCCGCACCGCAGCCTGCAATGGACCCTCGACGCGATCACAGCGGGGCCGGCGGTCGTGGTCAACGGCCGCATGGACATCCTGTCCGCCAACCGGCTCGCCCGTGCCTTCTACACCGACCTCTTCGCGGGCCCCGAAGATCAGCGGAACCTGGCCCGCTTCCAGTTCCTCGACCCGGCCTCCCGCCGGTTCTACCCCGACTGGGATCTGTTCGCCGACATGGCGGTGGCCATCCTGCGCCGCGAGGCGGGTCGCGACCCTCACGACAAGGATCTGCACGACCTCGTCGGAGAACTGTCCACCCGCAGCGAGGACTTCCGCTCCCGCTGGGGCGCCCACAACGTCCGCCGCCACGGTACGGGGACCAAGCGGTTCCGCCATCCCGAGGTCGGCGACCTCACTCTCGCCTACGAGTCCCTGGACCTGGCAGCCGAACCCGGACTCAGCATGACCGTGTACATCGCCGAACCCGGCTCCCCCTCGGAAGAGGGGCTGCGCCTACTGGCCTCATTGGCCGCCACGGAGGACATCAGCCCGGCAGCGCGGCACCCCACCACCTGAAGGAGCCTGCCGGCGGCCGCCCGCCGTTCACACTCGGTGTGCCGAGGTCCTGTGCCGGTCCAGGATCTCGATGACCTCGGCATCGCTCACCTGCTCGAAGTCGTCGTACCAGTAGCCGACCGCCCCGAAGTCCGGCGGCTGCCGGAGCCAGACGACATCATCGGCCTCCGAACGCATGCCGGTGGCGGTCCCGGGAGCGCAGACGGGCACGGCGAGGATGAGCCGGGCGGGTTCCAGCCGGCGCAGGTGGCGCAGAGCGGCGCGTGCGGTGGCGCCGGTGGCCAAGCCGTCGTCGACGACGACCACGCAGCGGTCGTGGACGTCGGCCGTGGGCCGGTCACCCCGGTACAGCAGCGCGCGGCGTTTCAGTTCCGCGCGTTCACGGGCGACGTCCGGTGCCAGCTGGTCTTCGGTCAGGCCGAGCATCCCCAGTGCCCGCTGGTCGAACAGCGGCGGGTCGTCGCCCACGATCGCCCCGATGCCCGTCTCGGGCCGACCGGGCACGCCGATCTTCCGTACGACCAGCACATCCAGTGGCGCCTCGAGAGCCCGGGCAACCTCGGCGGCGACTGGTACACCGCCACGGGGCAGGGCGAGGACGAAGGGATGGGGAAGGCTGCCCTGGGATTCGGATGGCTGCTCCATCAGGCGGCGCCCGAGTTGCTCCCCGGCTTGCCGACGGTCAACGAATCGCATCGCCTCGTGTCCGCCTTTCTCCCCCGGTCTCCCCCAGTTCTTTCGATCCCCCGGTCTTCTTAGACCCCCGGGTCCATTCCGGTCTTCTCCGGTCGTGTCCGGTCGTGTCCCGTCGCGTCCGGTCGCGTCCGGTCTCGTTCGGTCTCCTCAGGAGAACGGGGAGACCGGCAGGGGATACCTTCCGGTCGGCCGTGTCCCGCCGACGACGACCGAAGTACCGGCATGGAGGACGGTGCCCGTCTGCGCCCGGCAAGGCGAGCCAGGACTCAGCTGCGCTCCCAACTCGAGCCCCGGCTCGATGGGCCACTTGCGCCCAGTTGTCGTGTTTCACGTCGTCACGGCCTCAAACCGACCGAAGCCTCCGGCGGCTTTACCGCCCGGCGTCCTCGCGCTCAAGGTCGCTATGGCCACCGTCGACATTTTCTTGACGGCTGGCGTCATGGCTGGCCAGCAGTTTCAGCAGCTCCGCCACGGAAAGTCCCTCTTCCGCCGGGTGACGCAGGATGGTCCCCGACGTGATGCGGTACGCGTTGGACCGGCCCTCGCGCGTGTGGGTGAGGTATCCGCCGCTCTCCAGATCGGAAATGATCTTCTGGACCGCGCGTTCGGTGAGCCGGCAGCGGGCGGCGATGTCACGGATGCGGGTGCTGTGATCTTGGGCGATCGCGGCCAGCACACGGGCGTGGCTGGTGAGAAAGGTCCACCCTGTATGCGGTTCAGGCACTTCTACCATCCCCTCAGCATAGAGCTCTTATTCACGCATCCAAAAGAATGAAATAGTTTTCCGGTATCTGTTGACGTGTGATGCGTGAGGACGCAACCTGAAGGAGGAGTACATCCATCAGCCGGACTCAAGGTCTCCGGCGCCGCCTCACCCAGGGCAGGATCCAATGCACGCATCAAGGTCTTACGACCCCGCGTTGCGGGAGCTGACGATCGATGTGCTGTGCCAGAGCGGACGCATCCTCGTCACGATCTGCGGCGAGCTCGGTCTCGGTACGAACCAGGCGCTGAAAGCAGCGCTCCTCCAGGCCGTCGACAGCAGCGCCCAGGGCGTGGATCTCGACCTGAGCGGCGCCACCTGTGACTGCTCGGCTCTGAACGTCCTGATCGCCGCCAGGCGGCACGCCCTGGACGCCCACAAGACCCTCACGATCCGGTCTGCCGGCTCCGCGGTGCGGCGGCTGCTGAGCGCGACAGGGACCCTTCCGCTGTTCACCTCGCACGACACGACACGACCCGCCCATGCCCGTCGACCGGTCCGGCCCGACACCGAGAGCCGCACGCAAGGGGAGCATGCCCTGGACAACGAGGAGGAGGCACTGCGCAGCGAGGTCGTACAGCTTCGCCGTGCCATGCGGACGCGGCCCGTCATCGACCAGGCCCGGGGCATCCTGATGGCTTCTTTCGGGCTCCGCGCCGAGGACGCCTGGGACGTGCTGGTCAGCGTCTCCCAGAACACGAACATCAAGCTTCACCTGGTCGCGGGTGAACTGGTGACGACCGCCGTCCAGGGAGGAGCACTCCCGACACCCGTGCAACAGCACCTGGCAGCAGCCGTGTCGGCGCTCGCAGAGGCGGTGGCGGAGGTGGGGACAGTGGCGGAGACGGTAGCCGAGGCAGGGACGGTGGCGGAGGACGGGCAGCCGCGCGAGGACGCGGCCCCGTTCGGCGCGCGGTCCACGCCAGAAGACGAGGGATCTGAATTTGCACCCTGAGGGGTGCTCACCGAGCTCGGCGACACGGTCCCCGGACGGGGAGTGTTCAACGAACGTCGTCCGGACGGTCCTCCGCCCGGGCGCACATCGCGCACGTCGCACACGTGACAGTCAGCGCGCACACGTCGCACACGGCGCACACGTGACAGTCAGTGCGCACCCGGCCCCCGCGTCATTCCCTTCTCAGTTGCTGATCCGGACGCCTCTTTGTTGCCGGTCCGGACGTCTCTTTGCCGCTGGGCCGGACCTCCATGGTCACTCCGACCCTTCACGACGGCCCCGTAGAGGGCCGCGCCTTCACGCGACGGCCCCGAGAGGGCTTCACGAGGGACGCTTCAGGCCGAGTACGGCATTGGTTCTTGCTCTTTACCCCGCACCGGGCGAAGCTGGAAAAACGGGCGGACAGCGGCCGAAATCCGCAGAAGGGACTGGCCGCATGTCACAGGAAACGGTCACTCCGCGTGGCGGTCACCGGGAACCGAACGCGACACTCCGGGTGCGGCGGGTGACCGACGGCGTGGACGTACTGTGCCTGTCCGGCATCCTCGACACCGAGGGCGCCACCGCACTCGCCCGCGAGCTGGCCTCCCGCCTTCGGGCGACAGTGCCGGAGCAGCGACGCCTCATCCTGGATCTGACGGGCCTGAGGCTGCTGAGCGCGGCCGGCATCCGCGTCCTGGACACCCACACACGCCACCTGTCCGACAACCCGGTTCTGGTGATCGCCGCAACCCCACACGTCCAGGAGATCTTCACCCTCGCGCCCGCTCCCGGTCTGCGCGTCCACCCGACCCTCGACGCGGCCCTGGCAGCACTGCCCGACACCACTCCACACGGTCTACGTGGTCCACGCGGTCTACGCGGGTCCGGCGCAACGGCGGAGGCGGACGAGGACCGGTCGGACGAGGACCGGTCGGACGAGGACCGGTCGGACCAGGAAGCGGACCAAGACCAGTCGGACCAGGAGCAGGACCAGTCGGAAGACGTGCTCGGTCTGCGTGCCAAGGCCCGTACCAGCGCCGTCATCGGAATGGCCCAGGGAATCCTCCTCGAACGCTATGCCCTGGCCGACTTCCAGGCCGCTTTCGAGCTGATGTGCCAAGCCTCCCAGCACCACAACGTGCCGCTGCGCATCCTCGCCTCCGCCGTCGTGACCGCCCCGTCCCCGACCGAACGCTCCCGCGACTGGTTCCCCGGGCGTCTCCGCACTCCCCCGCCCTCCTGGGACCTGCTCGACACCCTGGAGCAAGGGGCATACGACCGGCGCAGGCTCCTGCGCACCTTCGTCGGTGAGGTCGTCACCATCACGTGCGCGGACGGCGCCGAAGTGCACCTGGTCGACCGGGCCCTGCGGGCGCTCGTCCTCGAATCCCACGCGGGGCTCGACGCCGCCTACCGCGATCACGTGGCACACGTCAACGGCACACCCGCCCTGTGCGCGCGGGCCCGCCTTCTCGAACAGCCCGTCCTCGTCGCGGACATCCTGGCCGATGCCGCCCTCGCCACGGCCGATGAAGGCCGCGCCGCCCTGGCCGCCGGCAGCCGCGCCCTGTACGCGGTGCCCGCCCTGGCCCAGGACGGCGCGTGCGTGGGCGTCATCACCGTCCATCACGCCCGGCCCGGGCCCTGGTTGACCCCCGTACAGCGGACGGCACTTCAGACCCTCGCGGACGACCTGGCGCGCTGGCGCTCCTGGTACCGGCGAACGGTCGTCCTGGACGCCCTGGAGTATCTGCACGCCCACGCCTGACACGACGGGCGCTCGGCATCGAGCCTCACCTTGCCGGTGCCGGTGCCTGCGACCCGTGATCCGCGCCACCCTGCCGGCCCGGCGGGCGATTTTCCGTCGTAGACATAGACATGACAGGTCTCTGGTGGTGTCATGCCGTTCGGGACAACCCTTTGCAACGTTAGAAAGGCCGGCTCCCTCATCACCGGCCGCGCCCTGTCCCAGTACCTGAATATCTCCGAACGGCTGTCCGCCGTCCCCCACGCATCGGAGAGCGGATCACATGGTGCATACCGAAGACCCCGGCAGCTCGGGTCCCGGCCGTCGCGCGCTCTTGCGGTGGAGTGGCGCACTGGCCGCAGCCGCGGCCACCGACGGGTTGTTCACCGCGCAGGCTCGGGCCACCACACCTTCCGACGGTCCTCCGGCCCCGTCGCCGAGAGCCCTCGCCGCATCCACGTTCAGCCCCCTGCGCCCGCCCGCGGTCCCGTTGGCCGTGCGCTCGCCCTACCTCTCCACGTGGGTGCCCGCGGACAATCTGGCCGGGACCTGGGCCACCTTCTGGAACGGCCGCGTCACCGCCCTGTGCGGCCTGGCCAGGATCGACGGCACGGCGTACGTCTTCGCAGGATCCCCGGCGCTCCCGGGTGGCCCCACCCTGACCACGATGCAGCAGCTCTCGCTCCAGCTCACCGCCACCCGCTCCATCTACACCCTCAGCGGCGGCGGGGTGACCCTGACCGTCACCTTCTTCTCCCCGGTGGACCTGGGCAACCTCCAGCGCCAGTCGGTGCCGCTCAGCTACGTCACCGTGGAGGCGGCGAGCAACGACGGGCGGGCTCACAGCGTCGACGTGCATGTCGACGTCTCCGGCGAGTGGGTGCACGGCAGCAGCGGCACCCCCATCACCTGGGCGCAGCAGCAGTCCGGCCGGATGACCGTCCTCAGCGCCCAGCCCGCCTCCCCCGCGGTCCTCCAGGAGAACGGCGACCAGGCCGCGTGGGGGCGGCTGGTGCTCGCGGCCCTCACGGGTACGGGCACCAGCTGGCAGATCGGGCAGGACACGGTGGTGCGTGCCGCCTCGGCGAGCGGCGGACGCCTCGCCGACACCGCGGACGGCGACCGGCCCCGGGCGATCGACGACCGCTGGCCGGTACTGGGCTTCAACCGGGACTTCGGCACCGTGGGCCCCGACGCGCCCTCGGCCGCGTTCACCCTTGCCCTCGGCCATGTCCGCACGCCCGCGGTGAGCTACCTCGGCACCCAGCTCCAGCCCTGGTGGACCCGCTACTGGGATTCCTGGGCCGACATGGTCGACTGGTTCGACGCGGATCATGCCGCCGCGTCGGACGCCGCCATCGCCCTCGACCGGCGCATCCATGACGATGCCGTAGCCGCCGCGGGCGGTGGCACCACGGGTGAGCACTACGCCGCGGTGTGCGCCCTGGCGTTGCGTCAGGCGGTGGGCAGTGCCGAACTGGTGGACCGGGGCGGAAAACCTTGGGCGTTCCAGAAGGAGATCTCCTCCAGCGGCAACATGTCGACCGTGGACGTGGTCTATCCGACGTTCCCCGTGTACCTGTACCTCTCCCCCGCCTATCTGCGGATGCTGCTGGAGCCGCTGCTGGACTACCCGGAGCACGGCGGCTGGCCCAACACCTTCGCCGAGCACGACCTGGGCAGGCTCTATCCGAACGCGGACGGCCACAACGACGGCAACGAGGAATCCATGCCGGTCGAGGAGTCGGCCAACATGCTCATCATGGCCGCCGCGGTCGTCCAGCGGCTGCCTGCCGCCGACGCGGCGGACTTCGCCCGCGCGCACTACCCGATCCTGCGCCAGTGGACCGAGTACCTCTCCGCCAACGCTCTGGACCCGGGCTATCAGAACCAGACCGACGACTTCACCGGTTTCATCGCCCACAGCTCCAACCTGGCACTCAAGGGCATCATCGGCATCGGCGCCATGGGCGTCATCGCCACCGCCGCGGGCGACACCGGCGACGCGGCCCGCTACTCCGCACTGGCCCGCGGCTGCGTCAGCCGCTGGACGACCCTCTCCGAGGACTCCTCGGGAAGTCACCTCAAGCTCGCCTACGACCAGGACGGCACCTGGAGTCTGAAGTACAACGGCTTCCCCGACCGGCTGCTCGGCCTGGACCTGGTGCCGCTGGGCACGACCGCACGCGAGGCGTCCTGGTACTCGGCGCACGCCGGGACGTACGGAGTGGTCCTCGACCCGCGCAACGACTACACGAAGGCCGACTGGGAGCTGTGGACGGCGGCCTGGCTCGCCGATCACCCCGCCACCCGTGACACCCTGGTCAACGGCGTGTACGACTTCGCCACCAGCACCGCCCAGCGGGCCCCCTTCACCGACTGGTACGTCGTCGCCACCGCCGACCAGCGGGGCTTCGCCGACCGGGCCGTGGTCGGCGGCGTATTCGCGCTCCTGCTGCCCCCGGCCGCCTCCGGCACCGTCTGGCGGCGGATCCAGAACCGCAACTCGGGAAAGGTGCTGGCCGTCTCCGGGATGTCCCTGGCCGACACCGCCGAAGTCACCCAGTACGCCGACAACGGCACCGCCGACCATCTGTGGACACTGATCGACAACGGCGACGGCAGCGTGCGGATCGTCAACCGCAACAGTGGCAAGGTGCTGGCGGTGCACGACCAGAGCCTGGACGACGGCGCCCATGTGCAGCAGTACCAGGACAACGGCACCCCGGACCACGTCTGGCGGATCGTCGACGACGGCGACGGCTGGTCGAAGATCGTGAACGTCCGCTCGGGGAAGCTGCTCGCCGTCGACGGAATGTCCGGCGCGGACGCCGCCCAGGTCACCCAGTGGCAGGACAACGGCACCGCCGACCACCTGTGGCGGTTCCTGTAGAACCCAGTGCTGTCAGGAGGACCAGCCATGTCCGTGCACACCCTTCCCAGAATCCTGCTGCTGGCGCTGGTCTCGCTGTTGCTCGTGGCGGGCCGGACCGAGGCGATGGGGGCCGCGCCGCAGCCGGTGGCGTCGGCCGCGGTCTGCTCCCTGTACTGCGACACCCTGGACCCGTCGCGGGCCACTCAGGAGACCTTCCCTGTACCCGACGTGAACCTCAACGGCCGGTTGCTGCGACTGCACGTCGACGACGCCGAGGGCATGGCCTGGGCGAGCATCGACCGTGGGACGCCGAATGACGCCGTATGGCTGGACCGCTCCTGGGACGGCGGTGCCACCTGGGAGGGGCTGCTGGGCAAGGCGGCCGTCCCGGCGACGTGGACCGGTACCCGGACCCTGATGTACAACCTCTACGACCCCGGCAACCACCGGCGCGGCCTGCTGCGAGCCTGCGGTGACGCCCAAGGCGTCGCCTGTACGTCGTGGGCGCACACCGCCGTCTGCGCGGCAACCTGCGACGGAGGGGGCGCCGCCCCCGGCGACAGTCGGCCGGTGTCCCCCGCCACCCTCGCCGGACGCACCATCGCCCTGCACACCGACAGTGCCGGGATGGCCTGGGCGACCCTGGCCGGCGGCCGGGCGGGCGACGAGGTGTGGCTGGACCGCTCCTGGGACGGCGGCGCGAGCTGGCCCGACGGATCCTCGCTCGGACGGCTGCCGGTACCCGCCGGGGCGACGGGAACCGGCACCGCGCGCTTCAGCACCACCGATCCGCTGGGCCGCCTCTACGGCGGGGCGGTGCGGGCCTGCGGCCGCGCGGTGGAGGGCCAGAACGGCAGCTGCACCGCCTGGGCCCGGCCGGCGACCACCCGCGCGGCCGCCGCGGCCGACGCGCTCATGTACTCGTACGACCCCACCACGGCCTACTGGCGCTCCAGTTGGTGGAACTCCGCGGTGGCGCTGACCACCGTCATCGACTACCTGCGGCAGAGCGGCGACACCAGGTACACCTGGATCGTCGAGCGGACCTTCCAGATCAACCGGATGGCCTTCCCCGCCGGGGCGCGCAGCTCCGACCCCATAGAGGGGGACTTCATCAGCCGCTCCACCGACGACAGCGAATGGTGGGCACTGGCCTGGATCGACGCCTACGACCTCACCCACGACAGCCGCTATCTCGACGAGGCCGCCACCATCGCGAGCTACGTCAACGGCCTCTGGGACAGCGGCAGTTGCGGCGGCGGGGTGTGGTGGGACCGCGAGCGGACGTACAAGAACGCCATCACCAACACGCTGTACGTCCGTCTCACCGCCGCGCTGCACAACCGGCTGCCCGGTGACACCGTGTGGCTCGGCCGGGCCACCACCGCCTGGAACTGGTTCCTGGGCAGCGGCATGGTCAACGCCTCCAGCCTGGTCAACGACGGGCTCACCAGCGGCTGCGCCAACAACGGCCAGACCGTCTGGAGCTACAACCAGGGGCTCGCGATCGGCGCCGCGGTGGAAATTTGGCGGGCCACGGGCGGTGCCACCGCGCTCGCCACAGGGCGCCGCCTCGCCGACGCCGCTCTCGCCTCCCCCACGCTGGTCAACTCCGGCATTCTCACCGAGTCCTGCGACGCACCGACCTCGGACTGCGACGACAACGCCAAACAGTTCAAGGGGGTCTTCATGCGGTACCTCCAGGACCTGGACTCCGTCACCGGCGACAGCTACCTCGCCTTCGCCACCACTCAGGCCGACAGTGTCTGGACCGCCGACCGCGACAGCCTCAACCGCCTTGGCCAACGCTGGTCAGGCGGCAGCCCCTCCGCACACCCCAACACCCGCGACTGGCGCACCCAGGCGTCCGCCCTGAGCGCGCTGCTGGCGGCGGGCTGACCCCACGTAACCCCTCCGGCCACCGCGAACAGAATGCGGCACGGTAGTCCACGGCGGGGTTCACGACGCCGTGTGGTCCGGGTGCCCGGGGGTGCGGCGCCGTTCCTTCATCTCGGCCTCGTAGACGTGGTCCACGCCGTCGGCCAGGGCGCCCCGGATCTCGGCCTCGACGTCCTTGAACGGCTCGTAGTAGGTGGAGTTGTAGGACTCGACGATCTGGAACGTCCAGTGACCGGGGATGACGTTGCGCCCCAGGATCTCCCGTTCGACGCGGTCGGCCCATTCCGGGTGACCGCTCTCGCGAAGGAGTCCGACGGCACGGTCCAGTTCCAGGTCGGCGCTCCCGGTGAGCTGATGGAAGTCATAGAGCCTGCCCCGGGCGCGTTCCGTCGTCTCCAGCGCCTTCGACAGGGCTCCAAGGGCTTCCACCGTGGTGTCGGAGACTCCGTCGGGGCGCCGGTGGGCCGGGGCGGGGACGTCGTGGTGATCGTTCATGGACTCATGGGTTTCCTGAACGGGGGAATCCTCACCCGCATACGTCCGATCGAGCACGCCGGACGTCACCCACCGCAGCCTCGTAAGGTGTGCGCTTGTGGCCGATGACCCCGTGGTGCCCCCGAACCCTCGCGCCCTCGATCCGCACTCCCTCGGACGCGTGTTCAACGAGGTGCCGGAGCTCTACGACCGCGTCCGGCCGGGATACCCCGACGAGCTGTTCGCGGATCTTGTCGCCGTCACCGGCATGGACGAACGGCCGTCGGTACTGGAGGTGGGCTGCGGTACCGGTCAGGCGACTCGCTCATTGGCAGCGCTCGGATGCACGGTGACCGCCGTCGAGCCTGGCGCGGACATGGCCGCGCTCGCCCGCCGTCGGAGCACCATGTTCCACAACGTCGGGATCGAGACGTCGACGTTCGAGGAGTGGGACGACCGTGGCCGGCGTTTCGATGTTCTCGTGGCCGCGTCGTCGTGGCACTGGGTCGACCCGGGGGTCGGCTGGCAGCGAGCGCACGACGTGCTGCGCCCCGGCGGTTGGATGGCGCTGCTCGGCAACGTCGTTGTCCGTCGGCCGGGAGAGCCTGAGGTATACGCCGAGACCGCCGATCTCCACCAGCGGTTCTGCCCCGGAGACCCGGGCTGGGGCCGTCCGCCGCTGGAAGACGAAGTGCGCACCACCGGCGAGGGGTGGGGCCTGGTCGAGGATCCCGGAGGATTGTTCGGCCCGACGATCGTGCGGTGGTACCCGGCCGTTCAGTGGTTCGACGGGGACGGCTTCGCCGATCTTCTCCGCTCGACGTCGCTGTATCGGAGGCTCGCCCGCGACGTCCGTGAGCCCCTGCTCGACGCCATCGCCGAACGTATCCGCACACGGATGGGCGACCGAGCGTCACGCCGCTATCTGAGCGTCCTCCGTGTCGGACAGCGTTCCAGCTAAGCGGTTCCGACCGGGGGCTCGCCGAAGCGTCGACGAAAATTGTCTCGGGATACCCATGCCCGAACGATCGCCCGAGACTAGGTCTCGTCCTCCATGCGGATCACTCTTCTCAGATCCTCATGGGCCTGGCCGGGTGCGCCTTGCTGCGCTTCCAGCAGCGCCGAGGCGATGGCGTCCAGCTTGCGCTGGATCGCCCGCTCGGACCGCAGCTCGGAATTCTTCAGCAGAGCAAGGAGCAGCAGCGTCACCGCGGTCATCGCCTCGCCGGCGAGGAGGAGCCACTCCGCAGCGAGACCGGCGACGTGAACGGCCACCGTCAGCGAGACGAGCAGGATACAGAACGCGAAGAAGACCGGCGAGCTGGTGAACCTGGACCCGGCCTCGGCGAGCCGCTCGAATCTCCCGCGTTCGTCGCCACCGCGGTCGGCCGGGTGCTGTAGGGCCATGGTCAGTGCTTGGCCCACGTGCGCACGCGCGCCGAAGCCCTCTCCGTCATCTCCTGCGCCTTGCCGCGCAGTTGCTCCCGGCGGCCGGCCCGCTGCACCGACGTGTCGCCCAGCGCCTTCCCGACGGTCTCCTTCACCTTTCCCTTGATCTGCTTGGCCTTCGCGTTGCCCTGGAACATCGTCGTCGCCGTCCTCCGGGTACGCGCCTACGAGACGCGGTGGGTCGCTTTCTTCCTTTCACCGTGTGGCCTCGCAGGCGGCACCGCAAACCGGCCCGCCCCGAAAAGACGAGGAAGGCGTACGGCCACGGACATGGGCGGCCTCGGCGCCCATACACCTAGGCACCTCGAAACAGGAGTCCGGTGCTCACATGTTCTCGACGGCCGTGAGCAGGCGGTCCACCGCCTCGTCAACCGTCGAGCGGGGGCAGCCCAGGTTCACCCGCATATAGCCGTGGCCCTCGATCCCGAACTTCTGCCCCTTGTCCAGCCACAGCCGTGCCCTGGTGAGCATGAACTTGTCCAGTGCCTCCGCGTCCATCCCCAGTCCCCGGCAGTCCATCCACGCCAGATACAGGGAGTCGGCCGGCAGCACCCGCACCTTGGCGGTGGCGGAGTTGACCGCCTGCGCGAAGTGCGCGTGATTGCCTCGCAGGTAGGTGAGCAACTCTTCCAGCCAGGGCTCACCGTGCACGTAGGCCGCTTCGGCTGCGACCATCCCCAGCACGTTGACCAGCGGGAACACGTTGCGCTCGTACTGGCGCGCCAGTTCCTCCCGCAGTCTGGGGTCGGGCACGAAGACGTTGGCGCTCTGCAGACCGGGAAGGTTGAACGTCTTGCTCGGAGCCGTGCAGGTGATGCTGTTCCGTGCGAACTCCTCTCCGAGCGAGGCGAAGGGGATGTGCTTGCGGTCCGGGCCGATGATGAGGTCCTCGTGGATCTCGTCGGAGACGACCAGGACGTCGTGCCGGGCGCAGATCTCGCCCATGGTCCGCAGTTCGTCCTCCGTCCACACGTTCCCGGTGGGGTTGTGCGGGTGGCTGAGGATGAACAGTCTGGTGTCGGGACGAATGGCGGCTTCGAACACCCCGGCGTCGAACCGGTAGCCGTCGTCGGTCCGCTGAAGCGGCGCGAACGCGAGGTGACGCCCGTTCAGCAGAACGTCCTCGTGGAAATGAACGTAGACCGGGGGCTGGATCAGGACCGAATCCCCGGGCGCGGAGAACGCCTGCACAACCGTCTTGAGCGTGGTGATGATTCCGGCGGTCTGCAACACCCACTCGGGCGGCACCTCCCAGCCGAACCGCCTGGCCTGCCAGCCGGTCACGGCGTCGAGGTAGCTGTCGCTCGCGCCACCGGGATACCCGAAGACGCCGTGGTCCACCGCCTGATGGAGCGCGTCGAGCACGGCCTGCGGGGCTTTGAAGTCGGTGTCGGCGACCCACATCGGCAGTGGGTCGGCCGCGGCCTCGTCGGTCGTCAGGAACAGGTGGGCGCGGGCCCACTTCATGGAGTTGCTGTTCCTGCGGTCGACGACGGTGTCGAAGATCGATCCGGCCTCGGCCCGCGAGGGGCTCTGCCGTGCCCGGCCGTGGGGATTGGTGTGAGTTCCCATGACTGGATGCTAGCCAGGACCGCACGCAATTTGTTCGCGACGTTTGCTCCTGATGCCCCTGTCGGCGCTAGCCTTTTACGCATGGACGTCACGGACCGCAAAATTCTTGCCCTTCTCCAGTCGGAGGGCCGAATCACGCTCACCGAGCTGGCCGAGAAGGTCGGGCTCAGCGTGTCCAGGTGCCAGCGACGCGTCCGGGAACTGGAGGCGGCCGGGATCATCCGCGGCTACCGTGCCGTGGTCGACGCGGCGGCCATGGGCTACGGATTCGAGGTCCTGCTCTTCGCGACCCTCAGCCGCCCCGACGCCGTCACCGAATTCGACGCGGCCCTCGCCGACGTTCCCGAAATCATCGAGGCGCAGCGCCTGTTCGGCGAACCCGACTACCTCATCCGCGTGGTCAGTGCCGACCTGCCGTCCTACCAGCGCCTCTACGAATCGGTACTCATGCATCTGCCGGGGGTGCGCGGCCTCAACTCGACCATCGTGATGAAACAGGCCGTCCACCCCCGCCCCCTGCCCGAACACCCCTCACACGAGGCACCTCCGTCGGCCGACCCGGCCTGAGCACGGTCTCGCACCGGCAGGCCGGTACCGTCCGGAAGTACGACCCGGAGGGTGACGGTTGCGACCTGAGAGTTGTCCCGTAACGAGAGTGGCTGTCGACGTGTCAGCTCTGGTCCATGGACTGTGGGTTGATCGGGATGAATGATCCGGGCATGTCCATCGATGAGACGCTCTCCGAAACTGACCTTGACGCGATGGCCGAGCGGGCCGCGACGGCATCGCCGGGGCCATGGGTCCCTTGGCTGGAGACGCGTGGAGCGACAGGCGGCGAGAGCTTCATCCAGGTTGCCTCTGGTGCCGAGCAAGATGATGAGATCTACGTCAAGCCCCGTCGCGGGCACCGGCGGGCGGGCCGATGCCGCCGACCGGGACGGCCCGCGCACCGCCGCGCTACACGCCGACGCCGGAAGCGGGCCCTCTTCCCACACAACGACGACGCCACTCCACCGGTCTCGCCACGCCGTCATCACCGGTGGCGCAGCCACGGCGCGTCAACTGCGCCAACCCGTTCCCGCCCGGCCACCACATAATTCCGCGCACGGCCCCGTCGCTATCCCGTACCGTGTTGGAAGTCGACGCGGGGTGGAGCAGCTCGGTAGCTCGCTGGGCTCATAACCCAGAGGTCGCGTGGTTCAAATCCCGCCCCCGCTACGAAAATCCGGCCCCTCTGCCTCAGTGGCAGAGGGGCCGGAGCATTTTCGGAGTCGAGACGACCGCGCCGTCCGAGATCGGCTTCCAGCTCCCGGCCGTCCGCTCTCGGCCTTCCCTGTGGAAAAGGCCGAGCTGTGGATGAGCTACGACCGCTCGTCGCCAGGGCCTGCGGACTGGTGCTGGGGCGGCGTGGACGCAGCCTGGTGCCGTTGCAGGCAGCGTCAGTCTCGGTACGGGGTCAGGGGCCGTACCGCATCGGCGGTCAATGGCCGACGGGTGCCGGCTCAGGCGCTGGCGTGCGAGTCGGTTCGGTGCGCAGGACTCCCGCGGCGACAGCCGTGGTCACGCACAGCAGGGTCAGCAGGACGAAGGCGTGGTTGAGGGCGACGACGTGGGTCAGCCAGCCGATGACCGCAGGACCGGCAAGCATGCCGACGTAGCCGAGCCCGGCGACGCGGGAGACGTTGGCGCCGGCGGCCGCTGGGTCCGCGTGACCGGCCGCGCTGAACAACTGCGGGACAGTGCCGGACAGGCCCAGACCGAACAGCGCCCAGCCCACGAACGCGGCCCACATCCACGGGCCGAGTGCCACGAGAGTGATGCCGACCGCGGCCATGGACGCGCCGTGGCGCAGGATCGCCATGGAGCCGAACCGGGCGACGAGGCGGTCGGCGAGCAGCCGGCCTATGGTCATGGCCGCCGCGAAAGTGCCGTAGGCGAACGCGGCCGTGCTACCGGGCGCGCCCAAGACGTCCTTCAGGTGCAGGGCGCTCCAGTCGTTGGCGGCGCCCTCGCACAGCATCACCATCAGCGCCAGGACGGCGAGGAGCCGGATGCGTCCCCTGATGCCGCGGGGCGTGACGGCCGGTGATGCCTTGCCCTCCTTGACGGAGTCGGCGTCAGCACCGGAGTCGGAGTCGGCGCCGGAGTCCGAGCGGGAACCGGAGTCCGAACCGGGACTTCCGGCGGCCGGTGCGGACGGCAGCAGGGCGCGTGCGGATGCCAGCGCGATCACGATGCCGACGGCTCCCATGACGGCCATGCTCGCCACCGGGTCCAGGCCCTCGCTCGCGGCACCAGCCGCGACGAGCGCGGCGACCACACCGCCGACGGAGAACGTGGCGTGGAAGCCCGACATGACCGGCCGCCCGTAGGCCTTCTCCACGTGCACCGCGTGGGCGTTCATGCTCACGTCCAGGCAGCCGTTGCAAAACCCGAAGACCAGCAGCGCTCCCGCCAGGGACCACGGGTCCCGGGCAAGACCGGGCAGTATCAGGGCCGCGCCGCACAGCACTCCGCCGGCCGGGACCACGGCCCTTGCGCCGAAGCGGTCGGCCAGGGGGCCAGCCACCCGCATGCCGACGAAGGCACCGAGCCCGAGCAGGACCAGCAGGCCGCCCAGCGTCGCGTGACTGATGCCCACGCGTTCCTCGGCGGCGGGAATGTGCACCACCCAGGCGCCCATCAAGGTGCCGCACAGCACGAAGTAGACATAGGTCGCCACGCGGGCGGCTCGAAGCGATCGTTCCATGCCGCCCACCGTAACGAACAATTTCAATGTTCGAAAGGTCGATAAGTGAACGCGTTGCATGTTCATTGCGAGGTGGTGTTCAATCCCGTTATGAGCAACGCAGACCGGCACGGGCTGATCGCGAAGGCCGTCAGGGACTCCGGCGACGCCACGGTCCAAGAACTCGCGGAGCTGACCGGCGCCTCGGAGATGACCATCAGGCGCGACCTCGACACCCTCGCCGCCCAAGGCGTCCTCGAACGTGTCAGAGGCGGGGCCCGCACCCTGCTGCTCAGGGGCGAGGAGCCCCCTTTCGCGCTGCGCACGAACGAGTCGGTCGACGCCAAGCGCCGGATCGCCGCCGAGGTCTCCACTCTCATCGCCGACGGCGAGAGCGTACTGCTGGACAGCGGCACCACCTGCCTGGAGGTCGCGCGCCTCCTGCGCGAGCGGCCAGTCACGGTGGTGCCGCTGTCGCTCCAGGCCATCCACCTGCTCGGAGAGACACCCGGCCCGGCCACCCTGGTCGTGCCCGGCGGACAGCCCCGCGCCGCCGAGGGAGCCCTCACCGGCCCCCTCACCCTCGCCTCCCTGGCAGCCCTGCGCTTCGACACCGCCGTCATCGGCTGCTGCGGACTGAGCGCGGCCGACGGGCTGACCGCCTACGACCTCGACGACGCCACGGTGAAAAGGGCAGGCATCGCCTCGTCCCGGCGCGTGGTCCTCGCCACGGACGGCAGCAAGCTCGGCCACACCGCCTTCGCCCACGTAGGCCCGTCCACGCTGCTGCACACAATCGTCACCGACGTCACCGCGCCGCCCGACGAGGTGACCGCACTCGAAGACGCCGGCACCGTGGTCAGAACCGTCTGATCACGCGGCCGCCCGGCCCCGCCGGCGAGGGCGACGGCGACGGCGAGGGGGCCAAGTCGCCACCCCGGTAACGAGCCGCGGAGCGATTGACGTCGGGGCGTGTCGGCCTGACGGTTCGGCTGGTGGGTGATCAGCGGGCGATCGGGTGGACGAGTACCAGTTCGGTGCTCGTCCGATGCCGGGTCGCCCGGAGGGCGGAGCGGTCCGAGACCAGTGCGGCGATCGCGGCCTGGGTCTCGGCGAAGTCTTCACGTCTGCCGGTGAAGCGTTGCATCGGGCGCCACTGTGCGGACTCGGCGTTGGCATGCTCCACACAGATC
Organism: Streptomyces sp. NPDC005281; assembly: GCF_040607495.1. NCBI lineage: Bacteria > Bacillati > Actinomycetota > Actinomycetes > Kitasatosporales > Streptomycetaceae > Streptomyces > Streptomyces sp. NPDC005281. The sequence goes on from NZ_JBEXGX010000022.1 coordinate 53,599, forward strand.
CGCCGGGACGACTGACGTCGCCGCGCCTCGCGCCAGGCGTAGCGATCGCCGAGCGGGGCGTCCTGCTTCGGTTTCTTCGGCGGGGCGCTGACCTGGTCGGGGAACTCGTTGACCAGTCCCCGGTAGCCCGCGTCGATCTCGGCCTTGACCTTGGGACGGAGGCGGGACTGTTCGGCGATGCCTTCGGTGCGCACGGAGGTCTGATCGTGCATTCGACCGGGCCGGGCCGCCCCGGAGAACAGGGTCCGGCCCTGGGCATCGCAGAAGGTGGTGGTCTTGATCGTGTTCTGCTTACGCTTGCCGGACACGAACGCCTTGCGGCCCGGGCGTCCCGTCCGGGGGCGGCGGACCTGTACGTCAGTGCCGTCGATCCGCAGGTCCACGCCTTCCACGTCGGCGTAGGCGAATGGGTCTTCCACGGTGCGCAGTCGCAGGCCGGGGCGGTCGGGGACGGCGAATCCGCGTGCGGCGAGGAGCGGACGGATCTCGCGGACCGCCCCGGAGATGGTGGAGCGGTCCACCGTGTACATCTGGGCCGGCGCGGCGTGGGGCATCCCCAGTCGGAGCACGACCAGGGTGACCGGCACGCGGTCGATGAAGACGAACCGGTGGTCGGGTCCGGCTCCGACGGCGCGCCGCCGACTGCCGCCGCGGCGTTCGTGCAGCACCGACTCGCGCGCGGCCTTCCACGTCGGGGCGAGCTCTTCGATCAGCTCGCCGAGACGTGCGCGACGCCGGACAGGGCAGGATGGGAGCAGGCCGCACGGGCCCAGGCTTGACTCACAACTCGCCCGAATCGTGCGGTCCTTGTTGCGTCACGTCCCCGCTGCGGCGATCTTGCCCGTGGCCTTCCGGGGTTCGGGTCAGTGTTGCCAGGGGAAGGCGGCGAGGTCTGGCTCGACCCAGCCGGTCCGTGCTTCTGCGCTGGCGAGGGTCGTGGGTCGGTAGAAGCGGGCGAGCAGGCGTTTGTTGAGCAGTGCCGCATGGTGCTCGGCGAAGGCTGCGAAGTCATTGACGTCCTGCGCCGCCGCGTGGTGCCCAACCAGTTCGACCCAGGCCTGGCTGACAGTGGCGTTGTACTTCTGGGGTGCCCCCGCGTAGCGGGCGGTGCGCTGAATTCCGTTACTGACCAGGTCGACCGCCTCAGCGGTGCCGTATCGCCGCACAGCGAGCCAGGTGAGTTGGATGTGCTGCCGGTGGCCGAAGTGCTCGGCGGTCGCCATCACCTCGGCCATCAACTCCGAGAAGGCATCTGCATCAATGCCGTGCGACTGGGAGTCCTGGCCGTTCGGTCCGTGATGGGCCGTGGGTGGGCTGGAGGACCTCAGCCCCTTGATCAGCCCGTGCAGGTGAGGCGCCTGCGGGGCGTGGTTGGGCTCGTTCATGAGGAAACCTTCGCCAATGCCTGGAGGACCGTGTGGAAGTTGGCGATGGCCTCGGGTGGCAGCCCCTGGAGCGCACGGTGCTCCAGGTCGGTGATGGCCTGGCGGATTGTGGCGGCGGTCAGATGTCCGGTGGGGGTGAGCTCGATGAGCACCGCGCGCCGGTCTCCGGGACGGGTGCCGCGGGTGATGTGGCCGCGTCGTTCAAGCCGGTCCAGCACACTGGTCAGCGTGGTAGGGCGAGTGCCCACGGCCGCGCCGAGTTCGGACACGGTCCGGCCCCGGCCATCGGCCAGGTTGGCCAGTGCGTTGATCTCGGAGGCAGTCAAGTCCAGGTCGACGAGTTCTGCGGCGAGCACTTGCAGGGTGGCGTGGGTGGCCCGCTGGAGCACGAGGAGGGCCGACCACTCGGATGGCACGGATTCGGACTTCACGATTTCGAACTATACGATTTCGTTGTACATCCTGCAAGCAGGACTCGATCGCGCCCCGATCTCAATCGCTCCCCAGCTCGAAAGCCAATGCGATGTGCGCGGCGCCCGAGGCGTCAGGCGGGAATGCGTACCGTCTCCACCCAGCTCGGCGGCTGTTGTCCGGCGGAGCCGATCAGAGCCGCGATCACGCGGCAGGGCGGCATCTTCTGGGGCCAGGGGGTGAGCCCGTCGGTCAGGACCACGACGATGTTCGGGCGGTCGGGCGTGGCGAGGGCGGCCTCGATACCGACGCGCATGTCCGTACCGCCACCGCCGCCCAGGGTGATCTGTTCGGTGGCCGTCACCCGGGACACGGCCTGTACGTCGGCGTCGCAGGCGAGCACGGTCACGCGGTTGCCCCGGATGCCCACCTCACGCAGGACACCCGTCACCTCCCCGAGGGCGGCGGCCAGTTCGTCGTCACCCATGGAGCCGGACGTGTCGATGACCACGGCCACCCGCGGCAGCGGGCGGCGCAGGCTCGGCATGACGACACCGCGCAGCGCCGGGGTGCGACGAGAAGGACGGCGGTAGGTGTAGTCGACGGCTCCGCCCGCCCAGGCGGCGGCTTCCCGTACGGCGCCGGACAGCGCCTGCCGCCAGTCCACGGTGGGTTCCAGGGTCTCCTCGGCCCAGCGTTGCCAGCCCGCGGGCAGGGAACCGCGGGAGCGCTGGTGGGCGCGCATCGCCTCGGCGGTCTGCCTCCGCAGGGCCTGCGCCTCGACCTCCCCGATCCGTGCCGGCCCGGCGGTCCCCGGCAGCTCCCAGGGACCGGGCCGGCCGTGGGCACCCGAACCGCAGTCCGGTGTACGCACGCTCGGCGGCAGCCGGTCCAGATACACCTCGAACAGCCGGCCCTCGGGAAGGCCGAACAGACGTGGTTCCATGCGACCTTCGGGCAACCGCAGGCCGTCGGCGAGCAGATCGTCGTTGATCTCGCAGTCCTGGGCGACGTTGACGCGGTGCCAGTCCCTCTGGGCGGCAGCGGGGAGCCGCTCCGCCCGGCCGTGGTGGTCGCGCAGCAGGTGCGCCACCTCGTGCACCCACACCCCCGCGAGTTCGGGCACCGGCGTCGCCTCGACGAAGGCCGGGGACACATAGCAGCGCCAATGCCGGTCCACGCCCATCGTGGACAGCTCCGTGCTCGGCACAACGGTCAGGGAATACAACGCGGCCGCCAGATACGGGCGGTCGCTCGCCGCCCGGTAGCGGGCGGCGAGCAGTTTGGTCATGTCCAGGGCACCCCGGGAATCCCCCGTGGTCCCCGCGCGCCTCACCGGCCGCCGCCGGGCAGCGCCCCCGACATCTGGAGCAGGTCCAGGAACCCGTCGATGCCGGGCGGTACGGGCCAGTCGAGGTGCCGCATCGCCGCGAGGTCGGTGGCGGCCCGGGCGGCCACGTCCGGCACGCCCGCGTCCACGGCTTTCGCCAGTACCGTCCAGCCTGCCTCCCAGCGGGGGCGGGTGAGGTCGCTCTGGATGGCGGCGACCACCGCTATGAGGAAGGCCAGTTGCCGGTCGCCGCGTTCGGGCAGGGCGAAGGCGTCCGGGTCGGCGAGCACGCGGTCGGGGTCGGGCAGATCGAGGTGTTCGAGGTACGAGAGCAGCTCCAGGCCCGCTCCGTCCCCGACGGCGCCGGTGAGAGCGGCGGCCAGCGCCTCGCGGCCGGCACCGGCGGCGTATCCGGTGGCGAGCAGCTTGAGTGCCATCTCCCAGGTGCGGGGGGACGGCCAGGACCTGCCCCGGTTCTCGGCGTCCTCGGGAAGGTGGTGGACGAGGCCCGGCCGGGCGGTGAGGAAGCCCGAGATCGCGCCGCGGGCGCGGGCGACGGCGCCGGGCACCTTGGCCGCGCCGACGACCGGCACGGTGACCTCCGGCCAGGTGCCGGCCAGGCCACGGGCGACGGTGCGTGGGTCGTGGGTCCATTGGAGGTGGACGAACCGGTTGGCGAGGGGCGGGCTGAGATGCCAGCCGTCCGCCGCGCTGGAGGGCGGGTTGGCGGCGGCGACGATACGTACCGCCTCCGGCAGGACCAGGCTCCCCACGCGTCGTTCGAGCACCACGCGCAGCAGCGCCGCCTGCACGGCGGGCGGCGCCGAGGAGAGTTCGTCGAAGAAGAGCAGACCCTGTCCGGCTCGCGCGAGGCGGACCGCCCAGTCGGGCGGGGCCATCGGGACTCCGGTCGTGGCCGGGTCGTCACCGACGATGGGCAGTCCGGCGAAGTCGGAGGGTTCGTGCACGCTGGCGATGACGGTCTCCAGCGGCAGGCCGAGTCCGGCGGCGAGCTGCTCCAGGGCGGCGGACTTGCCGATGCCCGGTTCTCCCCACAGCAGCACGGGCTGGTTGGCCGTCACGGCGAGGGCGAGCGCCTCCAGCTGCGGGTTCGCGGCAGGTTCGGTACGGCATGTGCGCAGCCTGCGGTTGAGGTCGTCCGCGGCGGCCAGCGGGCCGGCCGACGGCGCGCCGGGGACGGAGCCGTTGGTACTCAAAGGGGCAGGCTCTCCTCGTCGTCCGGCATGTCCGGATCTTCGTCGGGCTCGTCCGGGTCGTCATCCGGAACGTCCCGGTCGTCGTCCGGCACGTCTAGCTCGTCGTCGGGCAGGTCGGGTTCGTCGTCGGGCTCGTCGTCGTCGGCGTAGTGCTCCGCCTGCTCCTCCATCCACTCGTCCCACCACTCGGAGCCGATGCCGGGGTGCTCCGCCTGGACGCGCTTCTGGAGGAAGCCCAGGTCGGACCGCTTGTAGCGGCGGACGGTCTGGGCCAGCGACAGCTCGCTCTGGTCGATCACGTCGAGCCGTGCGCCGGCGGCGACCAGCGCCTCCACCAGCGCCTTCGAACCGAGGTCGTTGGCCGCCACGTACAGCGGTGTGCGTTCCCGCTGGTCGCGGGCCTCGATGTCCACTCCCTCCGCCAGCAGCCGCGGCAGGAGCGTCTCGTGGTCGAGGAGGTTCAGCGCATGCAGCAGTGTCCGGCCGCTGGCGTCCCGCACGCGGGGGTCGACACCGGCGTCGAGGAGTTCCAGTACGCCGGGGGTGTCGCCGTGCTGGGCGCGCAGGAACAGTTCGTTGCGCTGCGCCCGCAGCGCCTTGGGCAGCCGGCCGCCTCCGGTGGTCCACGTCTGCTGTACGGCGAAGCATCCGGCGACGGCACCGCCGAAGGCGCGCAGGGCGCGTTCACGCTGCTGTTCCTCGTCGGTGTGCGGCATGCCCAGGACGCCGCCGGGACGGAAGGCGACCTCGTGCCACTCGCCACGGCACCTGACCCGCACCGGTGCGGGAGGCGTCGGCCCGGGTGGCCCGGCCGGTCCCGCCGGGACGGGGAGTGCGGGAAACAGCGCCTCGCGGACGAGGGGATGCAGGTGTTCCGCCGCGACGCCCCCGGCGCGCAGGAGGTCGAGGTCGGGCAGTCTGCGCCACAGGGCCTCGGCGAGAAGGGGCTCGCCCTTGACCTCGTCCCGGTCGACAGCTCGTACCAGCAGTCCGCCCCCGTCGGCGGGTTCGAGCAGGATGTGGGTCCGCCAGTGCACGGCGATGACGAAGCGGTCGCTGGCGCCCTCGGCGATCTGGCGGCGGATCTCCGGCTCCAGGCGGGTGTGGGCGAGCGCGGTCCCGCCCAGGAATTCCCCCAGGCCGGCCTGGAACCGGCGCGACTTCTGCGCGCGTGTCAGGTCCGCCTCGATGCCTACGGCGGCGAAGGCGGCCTGGATCTCGCCCTTCTGGTGCAGCAGCGTGGCCCACTCGGCCAGCGCCGTCGGGTCACCTGGGCCGGGTTCGCTGGTGGGGAGTTCGTCCGCGCCGAGCGGGGTGGCGTCGACGTGGAGGAACGGTGGCCTGTCCGTGCCGCCGCTGCGTTCGAGCAGTTCGGCGGTGTGCCGTGCGTCCCACAGGTGCCGTGCGGAACGCCAGTCGTCGGTGCTCGGCCCGAAGACTCCCGCGGCCCGCTCGTCCTCCACCGGGCCGAACCGCAGGGTGACGCGCTGCGGTCCGGCGATCATCGCGGGCGTGGTGATGTGCAGGTAGCACGTGGTCAGGCGGTCCTCGTCGGCCGTCTTCGGACGGTAGCGCGCGAGCACGATCGTCCGGTCAGTGGCGAGGGTGGTCTGCCCCCCGAGTGTGCGCGGCAGATGCCAGCGCAGCAGGTCGGGGGCGAAATGACGGAGGTCGTTCTCCAGAGCCGCGGCGACGTCGTCGCCGCAGTGGCCCGCGACCTCGGACAGGTCGAAGGCGATGTCGACGTTCGCCGCCGCGCAGGCCCCGCGCCAGTCACCGGCCAGGCGGCAGGCGGTCGCGCGGTCGATCATCCAGCGGGGCACCGCGTACCGGCGGATCCGGCGCAGGCTCGACGCCTCGTCCGGGGGGAAGCACCGGAGTTCGCCACGGGAGCTCAACGGTAGACACTCCCAATCGCGCGCAGGTCGGGGTGGGCCCTGCCGACGGGCCGCAGACGCCGGGTGAACGACCGCTTCACCTTGCGCGGCAGGCCGGGCCCCAGACCGACGTACTCCAGGGCTGACTCGTCGGGCAGCGCGGCCAGCAGGGTCTTCGCGCCCCGGCCGGTCAGGCCGGTGTGGCACAGTTCCAGCCGGCGCAGCGGGCTGCCGGGCAGGGCGGCGGCCAGCGCGTGGGCGCCTTCGTCGCCGGTGGTGTTGGCGGGTGCGCCGAGGCTGCGTGCCGACAGCGGCCGGCCGAGGTCGAGTGCCTCGATCCCGGCGAGGGAGTCGGCGAGGGCCCGGGCACCGGCGGGGCCGATGCCGTTGCCACCGAGGCCGAGGCGCACGGGACGCGCGGGGTCGGCGGCGGCCGCGAGGATCGCGGCGCCCTCGTCTCCGAGGTGGTTGGCGGGGAGGTACAGCTCGCGCACGCCTGCCTCACGGATCAGCGTCGCGAGAAGCGGGGCGGCCTCCGCGGTCAGGCCGTTGCCGCCGAGGAAGAGCCGTTCCACCGGGCTGGGCCGACCGGTGAGGGTCTCGCACAGGGCGCGCAGACCGTCGGTGGTCAGACCCGTGTTGACCAGGTCGAGGGTGCGCAGCGTGGTGTTGCGGCGGAGCATGGCGGCGAGTGCGCGGGCGCCGTGATCGCCCACCGGGTTGCGCTTGAGCCACAGGGCCTGGACGGTGCCGTCCGTCGTCAGCGTGTCGGCCAGCGCGGTGACACCCTCGGGGCCGATGCGGTTGCAGCCGAGGTAGAGCGTGTGCAGACCGTGGCCGTCGGCGAGCGCGTCGGCGACCCAGCGGGCTCCCTCGTCGCCGATGGCGTTGGTGCCCAGCAGGACGTGCGTGGCGTGCGGGGACGCGGCCGCCACGGGCATCAGCCGGGCGGCGCCGCCCGCGCCGAGGCCCTGCTTGCACAGGTCGACACGCCCGTCCGCACGTACGGTGCCGAGCGGGAAGCTCTCGTCGGCCTCGACCGGCCGCGCGGACCGCAGCCGGGCGAGCAACGGCTCCAGCGCGGCGGGTTCGCTGATCGGGATGTCGGGGTGCTCGATCGCGGGGCAGCGTACGGGCGTCGGCTGCGTCATCACTACTCCACCGGTCCATCGCCGGTGCCCGGCGCGCCGAGGGCGGCATCGCCCTCCGCCCGCCCAGGCTGAACCGACGCCAATCGACATTCCTCTACGACGAAGGTGGCAAGACCGGCCGGATTCGAACCGACGTCCTCCAGCTCGATGCTTGGGCGCGACGACCTCTGCGCTACAGCCTTGCCACGTTGATCATAGCGCCATTCGTATCCGCGTTCGGACGTTACGGCAGCACGGGGTGCCGGGCTTCGGCGACGTCGAAGCCCCGTCCTCGGGGCGCTTGTTGCCCGGCTGTCCATGGGCGGGACGCATCGGACCGCTTTCGTCCTCGGCACGGCCCGAGTCGGCGCCATCGAGGACGAACTCCACGAGACGAAGCATCCCTTGGCTCGCAACGTCGTCCCGCACCGCTCCAGCGCGGAATCGGCGACCGTACCCGGTCCACCCACGGCACAACGACTTCTAGACAACGTCGAATTCATTGCCTTCGGGGTCCGTCAGTTGGACGGCGTAGTGCCCCATGTCAGGCTTGTCCGCGATCCGCAGCACGACGGCTCCGGCTTCGACCAGTCTCTCCACTTCTGTGGAGACCCGCTCTGTACGCACCGCCAACGGGACGTCGCGCCCGCCGCCGACCTTCAGGTCGAAGTGAATGCGGTTCTTCGTGGCCTTGGGCTCCGGAACCTTCTGGAACCACACCCGGGGTCCTCGCCCTTCGGGATCGACGATCGACTCCGGGGTGTCACCCGCGCCTTCGGGCAGCTCCTCGTCGGGCACCCCCATGCCTGCCCAGTACTCCCGCCACGTGGCATGGCCGCCCGGCGGGGGTTCGGGAACGTATCCCAGGGCCTCGCACCAGAACGCCACCTGCCTCCGCGGGTCGGCACAGTCGATCGTCAGTTGCAGTGTCATCTCCATAACCAGAGCCTGACAGACGGGTCTGACATTCAGAGCGACGCCAACCAGGCCGCGGTGTCCTTGGGATGGTCGAGGCGGAGGGTGTCGAGAGGAGCGAAGCGGCCATCGTCGACGCGGCGCTGGATGTCGCGGTGGCGGGCTCCGTGTTGGGACCAGGCCCACCAGGCAGGGTGTTCCCGGCTCAGCCAGGCTTTCCAGGTTTCCCTGTTCCCGCCGAACAGGGACTCGCGCGTGACGGTGCGTTTCAAGGAACGGCGCAGGACTCGGAGCATGATCACGCGCCTTGGGTAGTCCAGCCAGATCACCGTGTCGGCCCGCTCCCACAGCAGGTCACGGACCGCCGGGTAGCCGAGCGAGTCGATGATCCAGCACGGCTCGGCGGTGAGGGTTGAGACGTCGTCGGTCAGTTTGTCGTTGACGGACCAGTCGGGGCCGTTGAAGTAGAGCGCGTCCATCTCGTGGTACGGCAGGCCGAGATACCCGCTCAAGGCTTGCGCGAGCGTGGATTTGCCCGCGCCGGTGACTCCCACCACCAAGATCCGTTCCACGGCCGCACCCTACTCTCGCGGCCCAGAGAAGAGCTCGCGCGTCTCCTGCCCGCCACCGATTCAGCACAGGGCGCAGTCTCGGCAACCGCCCTCGGGCCGAAGGACATTCGGCGCGAGACCGGTCTACGATCTTGGCGCATGACGACTCCCGACTGCTATGTATGCGGCAAGGAAGCAGAGTTCGACGACCTTCCGCCACGCGAGTGCGTGGCCTTCGACCAGCACTGGCGGGTGGCTCACGTCTTCAACACCGCGATGCCCGGCTGGCTGGTGCTGCTGCCGAGGCGCCACGTCACCGCGGTTCACGACCTCACCGACGCCGAGGCAGCTGCCCTGGGGATGTGGCAAGTCAAGCTCTCCCGGGCGCTGCGGAGCACGACCGGCTGCGCCAAGACCTACGTCATCCAGTTCGCCGAGGCCGAAGGCTTCGCGCACGTGCACTTCCACATCGTCCCGCGCATGGCGGATCTGCGGCCGGAACATCGTGGACCGGGCGTTTTCGAACTGCTCGGGCGGCCCGAACAGGAACGAGTGTCGAGCGAGCACGCGGACCAGATTTCCCTCGCCATGCGCGATCACCTTCGCGAGAACTCGATCGCTCGTTAGACGGACAACGGAATCCGAGCGTTCGGGACGACGCCGACTCTCAACGCGCCCTCCGGGGAGGGGTGAACACGTACAGGTCAAGGATGTCGGGGCAGGGAGCGACACCGGGGCCGCCGGCCTGTACCCAGGCCGCGATGTCCTCGGTGGCGTCGGAGTCGTTGACGAGGCCGAGCCAGACCGGGCGGGCTCCTGCGGTACGTGCGGCTGCGGAGGGCTGGACGACGATCACGTTGGCGTGTTCGCACACGTCGAGGCAGTCCGAGACGCGTACAGGGACCTCTTCGGCCAGCCGCGCGAGCTGCCGTTCGTGATCCACGCCGGTGACTTTGGGGGTTCCGCAGCAGCAGTCCCGGCAGACGACTATCCGACATGGTGCCGGTGCGGTGGTGAAACGCTCGGTGCCTGCCGCTTCAGAGCTCTGTCGAGGCATGGCTCGTCACACTCCTCGTCCGGAGAGATCGGTGAAGCTCGACCGGCAGCCGGGAGGCGAGGCGTACAGGGGCACGCCCGGCTTGTCCGGGGTACGAAGCAGCGAGACGGTACGGAACATGGGCATGCCTCGGGGGTCGGGGCTCGTACGCGGAGCCTGGCCTACATGTCCTCCGGGGTGCGGAGGTGCCAGCAGGTCTTCGGACTCGGGTTCGTCCGGACGGGGCGCCTTCCCGGTCTCCCAGTGGCGCTGTGCCCCGCCCGTCCCCCTCACCGCTGCGCGTCAGCTCCGGATTCGCACCGGATTCCCTGACCACGGATGTGGTTCGACTGGCTCGCCGAGGCTATCAAGTCCGTCGGAGAGGGGCGTCGAGAGCTACGGAACCTGCGCCGGCCCGCCTTCGCAGGGCAGAACTCGATGCGGGGCCCGCCCGCGTCACCCGGGCCCGGAAAGCCGTACGTCACGCCCGCCCCCGTTGTTCAGGGTGTGTCACCCGCGTAGTAGAACCGGCACGTCACGCCGGAGCCGGGTCTGCGAGGCTCGTCGGGGTGCGGGTCGTACAGGGCGCGGCCGCCGGGCCAGCGCGACAGCTCGGTGGACAGGGCGGCGCCGTCGTCGACTTCCTCAGGCTGCCGGTCGGTGACGTCCAGGAGCAGACCGTCCAGTGGTCCGCCTATGAGCGCGGCATACGTCCGGTGCGGCAGCGGGCCGGGGTCAGGATCGTCATGGTCACGTCCGTAGACCCGTCCGCGCAGCAGCTGCTCATCACCGTTCATGGGACCAGCATTGCAGCTGGCACTGACAACGAGGATTTGCTCGGCCCTCTCAAGCCCGAGGGACGTTTCCCGAGTACCCCTCGGGGCCTCTCGGGGGCGCGTGGTGGTTGCGTACGTTGCGCTCCACCTCTGCGGTACAGCCGCTCGATATTGGGTTGGTGTTTCGGTGGCCGCACACGGCAAAGTGGCACGGTGACTGAGTATTGGGCGCATACCCTGAACTGGGCAGAAGTGGACCCGTCGCAGCACCCGTTCGAGCTCGACGCCGAGGCGGCGAAGGCGCTGGCCGAGTCGGTGGCGGCCCTGCTGCCCGGGGCGGACGCCGTCGAAGAGGATCTCGGGCGCTCGCTCGATCCGGTCACGGAACTTCTGGTGGAGCGGTACGGCCGGTGGGCCTGCGGATGGAACTGGTCCGTGGGCGAGGGGGACACCGACGGTGGGGTCGTCGGCGTCTGGTGCTGTGCTGCCGATTCCGTGACGACGACGGAGGAGACCTCACGGCTGGTTGTCGCGGCCCTGCTCGAATGGCGTGACTGGCTCGAGGAACTGGCGGAGCGCTTCGCCGCCCTCGTACCGCCCAGGGCCTCCGCCGACTCCTTGGCCGACGCCTGGCACTGGGAGCGCGTGTGCACCCGGCTGGTCACGGTGGTGGCCGAACGGACCCAGGCCGAGAGTGGCTGGTACGGGCACTGTATGCAGGTCCTCACATGGTTCCTCACCCGCAACGGCGTCGACGAGGAGCGGGCCCGCGAGATCGTCGACGGCGCGGTCGGAGGCCGCTTCGGCAGTTGGATCGCACCGGAGGCCACTGTGGTCGACTCGGTGAGCTCACGCTTTGCCCGGAGCCTGGAAGGACAGGGATGAATGCCGCGCCCGCCGGACGGACGCCCTGGCCGACCGGCTGAGCATCCGTGGCGCGCCCGGGCGCGTGCACCGACACGCCCACGCCCCCGCCGGAACCGCCCCGGCCTATGTAGTCGTCTTGTGCGCTGACTGTGTACGCGGCAGGGAGACGGGGGATGTTGTGACGCGGAACGTGACGAAGGCCGGTTTGCTGGCGGTGGCCGTGGTGACGGTGCTCGGGGCCTCGGCCTGCGGCGGGAAGGCCGGCGCGGCGGCCGGGGGAACGCTCCCCGCCCACAAGAAGGGCGAGACCGTGGCGCCCTTCGGGGAGAGGGCGTCGTCCGGCTGGGCGCCGACACGTTCCGGCTCGGCGGGGACGTCGTCCGGAACGGCGTGGACCGCGGCAACGCCCGTCACCCGGCATGTGCCGTGGAATCTCGACATCCTGGACCAGCGGTCGCGGCCCCTGAACGGGAAGTTCACCACCACCGCCACGGGCAAGGGCGTTCACGTCTATGTGATCGACACCGGAATGGACATCGCTCACAGCGAGTTCGGCGGACGCGCCCACCTCGGCGCCGACTTCGTCGGCCCGAGGGACTCCGGTGACTGCTTCAGCGAAGCGGGCATCGGCCACGGCACGTTCGTCGCCGGCATCATCGGCGGGGCGAAGTACGGGGTGGCGCCCAAGGCGGACCTCGTACGGGTCCAGGGCGTCCTGTGCGAGAGCGACGGCGGCGGTTCCCAGGCAGCGGCCGAGGCCGCCGTGGTGAAGTCGGTCAAGTGGGTCACCGCGCACGTGCAGAAGCCGGCAGTGGTGAACATGTCCCTCAATTTCGACCACCGGTCGGCGGCCGTGGAGTCCGCCGTGAAGAAGATGGTCGACGCGGGGATCCCCACGGTGGTGTCGGCCGGCAACTTCCACGACGACGCCTGCAAGCACTCCCCCGCCGGGGTCCCCGGCACGATCGTCGTCGCGGCCTCCACTCCGAACGACCGCCCCTGGAGCGACGGCGGCTCCTACGGATCGGGCTACGGACGCTGCGTCGACCTGTACGCACCCGGCCAGAAGGTGACCGCCGCCCTCGCCGGCGGCGGTACGACCACGGAGACCGACGGCGCGACGTCCTGGGCCGCACCGCACGCGACCGGCGTGATCGCGCTGTACCTGTCGGCGCACCCTCACGCCACGGCTCACGAGGTCCACGTCTGGCTCGACCACACGGCCACCCCCGGCGTCCTGCACGGCGTACGCTCCGACACCCCCAACCGGCTGCTCAACACCGGCGGCCTCTGACCGGAAGCGGGCGGTGGGGCAAGGGTTCGTGAACGCAATGCGGGGCCCGCCTTAGCGGCACCGGGGCCCGACACGTGGCTTCGGTACGGCGAGCGACGGGCGGCGGGCTCCCCATGGCGGTGCGGGATTCTCGGCGAGTTCAGGTCGTCAATGACGGCGCGTGACGGCTTCCGGGGCATGATGATTCGGCTTGCCGTCGCTGCCGCACCGGCGCGGTCGGCCGAGCATGTCTCAGCTGCCGCCGTCCCGTCGGACCCGAACGCGTGACCGAGGTGGTGACGATGACGCCCTCACTCCAGCAGAAGGTCCAAAGCGTCCTCGGTGAACTCGTCGGCACCGGAGCCGAAACCGGTTTACAGGTAGCCGTCCACCAGCACGGTGCTCGTGTCGTCGATGCCGTCGCAGGCGTCGCCGACGGCAGGACCGGGCGCGAAATGACCCCGCAGACCCCGGTCTTCAGCTTCTCCGCCGGCAAGCTCATGTCGTCGCTGATCGCTCACCTGCTCGTCGGGACCGGTGTTGTCGGCTACGACACGCCAGTGGCCGACGTGTGGCCGGAATTCGGTACGCACGGCAAGGCGGCCACGACTCTTCGGCACGTGCTGACGCACTCGGCCGGCGTGCCCGCCATGCCTCGTGGGATCGGCCCCGCCGACCTGACCGACTGGTCGCGTGTGTGCGCCGCGATCGCCGATGCCGAACCGCGGTGGCCTCCGGGGACAATGACGGGTTACCACTCGTACACGTTCGGCTTCGTTGTCGGCGAGATCGCGCGCCGGGCCACGGGCAAACCGATGCGGCAGCTTCTGCACGAGTGGGTCGCCGCGCCCCTGGGCATCGAGGGCGAGCTGTACTTCGGCGTTCCCCCGGCGGACCTGGCCCGGCTGGCACGACTCGAAGACGCCCCAACGCAACCGGCGGCCCCACCTGACGTCGACGCCGTTCTGGCGCCCTGGGAACGGCAGCCGACCGCCGCCATGGGCAACAGCCACGAGATCCTCCAGGCGGACATCCCGTCGGTCGGCACCTTCACCGCGCGGGGAATCGCCGCCATGAATGCCGCACTGATCGAGGGCCGGCTCATCGGTCCACACCAGCTCGCCGAGGTGACGGCGGTTGCCTTCGAGGGCACCGACCAGGTCTTCGGCAATAACGCGCGGCTGGCCCTCGGCTATCCGCTCGGCCGTATCGGTGCCCGGCCGGACGACTCGCCCACCACGTTCGGCTGGGTCGGCGGCGGAGGCAGCTACGTCTACGCCGATACCGCCACCGGCATCTCCTTCGCCATGACGAAGACCCGTCTCACCCCGCACTTCACCGCGGCACAGCGACTCGCGGACCTGACCACAGCCGAGATCGGCACGCACGCCTGACCACTGATGACGGGGATCCGGATCCGTTCCTCAGGCTTTGGCGCGCCGCGGCCGCCTCACCCGTCCGCGTCACGACGGCGGCCGCGGCCTGCCTGCCCACCTTGCCATCAAGCCTTGCGGGCCAGCCCTGCGGCGATGAGGTGTTCCCAGACGGTGAGTTCCCTCTCGGCGCCTCCGTTCCACAGCTTGCCGACCGCCGCGGGGCGCCAGAGGGAGGCGGGGACGACTCCAGGGTCGAGGATCTCCAGACCGTCCAGCAGGGACGCGATCTCCTCGTCGGTGCGCCAGCGGCCACGGCCGAACGTCTGCTGGAGGACCTTCTCGGCCTCGGCCGTCTCCGGGTTGTTGCCGGAACGGAAGTGGCTGACGAAGAAATAGCTTCCGGAGGGTACGCGGTCGCGCCAGAAGCGGACGATCGCGGCAGGGTCTTCCTCGTCGTTGACGTGATGAAGGATGGCGCTGAACACGACGGCCACCGGGCGATCGAAGTCGATCAGCTCGCGGGTCTCGGCGTGGTTGTAGACGGCCTCGGGGTCACGGACATCGGCCTCGATGACCCGCGTCCGGTCGTTCTCCTCCAGCAAAGCCCTTCCGTGGACGAGCACTTGGGGGTCTATGTCGACGTACACCACGCGGGATTCCGGGGTGTGGCGCTGCGCGACCTGGTGAACGTTGTCGGCGGTCGGCAGACCGCTGCCCAGGTCGAGGAACTGGGTCACGTCGGTGGTCGTCGCGATCTCCGCGACCGCCCGGGTCAGCGCGGACCGGTTGGCGAAGGCGATCGCCACCGAGCCGGGAAGATCGCGTTTGAACACATCGCCGATCTCCCGGTCCACGGCGTAGTTGTCCTTGCCGCCCAGCAGATAGTCGTAAACACGCGCGATGCTGGGCTTGGTGGAGTCGATCGAGGTGCCTTCGCTCGTCATGATGACCATCCTCTCCTGTGAGAGAACCCGCTGCCCAGCACTTTGAACCAACGAACCGCCAAGTCCCGCACCGGTGTTCAGCCCGGACGCCACCCCGTACAGGCGGCACATTAGGAGCGCCCTCCCGGGTGCCGTCATCCATCGGCCGTCCGCAGCCCGGGGTTCCGCTCCCCCGGGCTGTCATGTCGCACCCATTGCAGGGGATCGCCTGCGGCGCTACACAGCGAATGTGAGGGAGACCATCAGGATTCCGGGGGTGACCGTGGTGTCGGTGCTGAGCCTTCAGCTACCGGCGATGACAGGCATGGGGGGCGTTCTCAGTTTGCCCGGGGCCATCGGTCTCTGGCTGGCCGGACCTTGGGCGGCAGGCTGGGTGCTGTTCACGTGGCGAACCGCCGTGACACGGCTCGAGGTGTCCCCGGAAGGCATTCGCAGTCACGGCACATGGCGCACGCGGTTCGTGTCGTGGGACGACCTTTCCCTGGTGAGCGTGCGCCAAGCGCAGTCCGTCCTTGGGGAGTTGCCCGTCGCAATTCTCTGCGATGGGAGTCAAGTGCCGCTCACCGGCGCGTACGGCTTCCGCAGCGACGTCGAGTCACGGGTGGACCGGATCGCGAAGCGACTCAACACGCTGGCCGACCAGGCCTGACCGGTCGGGTCGGGCGAGACACCGAGGGCCCGGTGCGGCGGGGACCGCCCGTCGGCCAGGGACCGCCGTCGGACCGCCGGTCGGCCGGGCGGCTGCGGGCGCGCCCGACCCCGGCCCGATCAGCCCGCCAGCCCGCCAGCCCGCCAGCCCGCCAGCGGATCAGATCCCGTCAGCCGAGCAGATCGATTGCGGCCTGGTCCCCCTGCTCCCTCAGCTTCTCGGCCGCCTGCGCCGCCTCCAGGGCGGCCTCGGTCGCCTGGCGCATCTGCTCGGCCGACAGGCCCTCGCACGCGCTGGGCTCACTGCCGTCGGGACTCGCGACGATCGCGGCGGCGCACTGGTCGACGGGGTCGGCGTACCCCGAGTCCGCCTGACCCTGACCCGCTGTCGTGTCCGGGGCAGCGGGATCCGCCGGGCGGGCATCGGTGGCGGACGAGCCTGGCAGCCCCAGGCCGGCCGAGACGCCCGGCGCCTGCCTCCCGCCACTGCCGGGAGGGTTCGCCGTGTCATCGGCGGAACAGCCGCTGATGAGCGCGAGTGCGGCCAGCGCGAGGACGGCCGGGAACGTACGGTGGTGCACAGGTTCTCCCCGAAATCTCCAGGAACGTGATCAGCCGTCAGGCTGGCAGAGTCGCCCGATGGTCGTACCGGTGGTGACGATCCTGTGACAGTGCGTTTCCTGCGTCGTGCGTGCGTACGGATTGGCCGCGCGAGACGGGATGCGACTCCCGACCCCTCCTGTCGTCCGACAGCCGGGTCTTCCGCACTCCGACTCGGACTCACTTCACGAAAACCGCCCGCGCAATCTCATCGGGCGCGGCGCTCGCCTCCGCGACGAGCTTCCCGTCGGCGGACCAGATGCCCGAACGGCCGGACGTGCGGTCGAAGCCGCCGCCGGTCGAACCTGCGAAGGCCGCCGTGGCGACCCATACACCGTGGTCGGCGGCGACCCGGCGGGCGCGCTCGCCGTGAACCTCAGCCTCGTGATCGGCGTGGACGACCCCGGCCACGTACCCGTCGATGCCCAGCGCGGCCGTCCGCGCGGCATGCTCGGGGACACCCGTGTCGCGGCAGACGGCAAGCCCCAGCCGCCTCCCGTCCACTTCGATCACGGCGGGCTCCCCAGGCACAAAGCGAGCGGCCTCGCTGCCGTGGAGGTACACCTTCCCGTAAGCCACGCGCACGCCGTCGCCCTCCACGGCCAGGATGCCGATGCGCGGACCCGGCACAGGCGCGCCGACCAGGGCGAGCGTCCCGGTCTTGGCACATGCTGCGACGATCGGCGCCAGCCGATCATCGTCCGGACCGACCGGCACGGCGTCCAGCTCGTATCCCGTCAGCGACATCTCGGGGAAGACCACCACCCGCGCGTCCGCCGCCCGAACGGCCTCCGCGTGAGCCACCGCGTTGGCCCTCACGTCGTAGGCCGTGCACCTCGGCTGCGCCACCGCGATGCTCAACGTACGCTCCACCCCGAACTCCCCTCATCGAACGCGAGCCCACCAGCACTCAAGGCCAGTGTCCCTTGCACCCGCGCCAGGACGGGCACCCGGGGCGGGGCTACGCCTCGTGCACCCGGGTTAGCAGTTCCATCAGCCGCTTCCCCTCCGCGGCGCTGAGCGGTGCCAGCAGCTCCGTATTGGCCCGCTCAGCCAACTCCGCGCATCGCTCCAGGGTTTGCGTGCCCGCTTCGGTCACCGTCACCGCGTTCTTGCGACGGTCCCGGGGATCGGGTCGGCGCACCGCGAGTCCTGCGTCCTCCAGGTCGTTCAGCAGCAGAACCACGTCCTTCGCGTCGAAGCCCAGCCTGCGCACCAGATCCGCCTGGGCCACCGGGCCGCATTCGGAGACCGCGGCGAGTATGGCGTGCTGCGGCAGCCTCAGCCCCTCCTCGGCGATCGCCTCGGCGACCAGACCCCGGCCGCGCGCCGCCACCCGGCCGACCAGCCAGCTCGGCAGTGACTGGATGTGCGCCAGGGCGCCCGGGGCTTCGATGCGAGTCATGAGGGAGAGGATATCCCGGAATCATTGGACTTCCCAACGATCTCCTGCTCGTCCGGGTCGAGGCGGCCGGCGTCACGCTGCCGACCGCGCACCTGCCGAACTGGCCCGCGTCCACGCGACGATGGCCTCTCGCATCCGTGACCGGCCACCGCAGTGGGCGCCGTGGCCTTGGTGCACGGTGGGCTGGTGGGTTGGTGGCACGAGGGCGCCCGGGAAGCCGAACGTCCCTGCCCGGCGACGCGGTGCTGGTTCCCTGAGACCCAGAGTCGACCCGAACCGTGGTGAGTCCGGCCCGTCGCCGAACGGCCGCCCGCGGTTCCGGCGGACGCCGGGGCGCCGCCCTACAGCACCCGCAGGACGCCGACGACCTTCCCGAGAATGCGCGCGTCGCCGCCGGGGATCGGGGCGAAGGAGGAGTTGCGCGGCATCAGCCACACCTGCCCGTCCTTGCGGTGCAGGACCTTGACCGTGGCCTCGTCCTCCAGGAGCGCGGCGACGATGTCGCCGTGTTCGGCACTGTCCTGCTTGCGGACGGTCACGATGTCGCCGTCGCAGATCGCCGCGCCGATCATGCTGTCGCCTGACACGGTCAGGGCGAACAGCTCCCCCTCGCCGACCACCTGGCGGGGCAGGAAGTAGACGTCCTCGACCATCTCGTCGGCCAGCAGTGGCGCTCCGGCGGCGATCCGTCCGACGAGGGGCACCCGGGCCGGTTCCGAGCTCCGGGCGCCGAGGTCGGGGGCCCAGGAAGGACGGACGCGGTAGGCGCGGGGGCGGTGGGGGTCTCGGTAGAGGACACCCTTGTGCTCCAGTGCGCCCAGCTGGTGCGCGACCGAGCTGGTGCTGGAGAGATTCACGGCCTGGCCGATCTCCCGCATCGACGGCGGGTAGCCCTGCCGGGCGACGGACTCCGTGATGTAGCGGACGATGTCCGCCTGGCGTGCCGTCAGCTCGCCCTCGACGGTCTGTATTCCCGGGGGCCGTCCCCGGCGTACCGGCGCGCTGTTGTCCATCCCCGGGGCACCTCCGTGCAAGATCCTCGCTGAAAGTGACCTTAACCCGCCGTACGGCACATACGAAACGCCTGGACTCGAATTGCGGGCGACCGGGGCACCCAAGGGGCTTCCCGGCACCGCGCTCCCGGCACCCGGCCGCCCACGAAGCCGGATCGTGAAGCCGGCCGTCGAGCGGGGCGGGTACCCGCCGGCGCTGTCGTCACCGGCCCCTCACCAGTGCGGTGTGGGAATGGTCGGCGCGTCCTCGTCGCCGTCACGCACCGGACGCGGAGGCTGGTCGAGGACCTCGCGGGCCGTGGCTCCATCGCCGCCGGTCCGGCGCTGCCGGGCACGCGCCCAGTGGCCGAGGGCGGTGAAACGTTCGAGGAACAGGACGAATGCGCCTTTGGCCGGTTTCACATCGGTTCCTTCCAGGAGGGTCTGGGAAACTCCATCGCACAACTGAACAATGGGCACAGCAGCGGCTGCTGGGGTCTTCTGGCTGTCGAGGGGGTTGGGTGGGCGGGATCGGTGAGGACGGCACGGCTCCGGGCCCGTGTACGGCGGAGGGGTCGCCGTCGCACGAGACACAGTTGTCCGAGGACGCCGTCCAGGTGTTCCGGTGGGTGAGCGACCAGGGATCGTGCGACGCGCTGACACTGGGCGCGACACTGGGATTGCCGGAGAGCCGCGCGGCATCGGCGGTGGCGACGCTGACCGAACTTCTGCTGCTGCGCCGTCTGCCCGGGAACCCCGACCAGTTCGTGGCGGTGGCGCCGGACGCGGCCCTCGCGGCCCTGGTCGCGCCGAGGGAGGCCGGGTTGCGCCGGCAGCTCGCCGAGATCGACCGGCTGCGGGCAGAGCTTTCCCTTCTGGCGCCCTTCTATGCGGAAGGCCGGCGGCAGTGGCAGGGAAGGGCGCCGCTGGCGGAGATCACGGATCTGAAGACTGTCGTGGGAATGATCACCGAGGCGACCATGCGGTGCCGCAAGGAGGTCCGCACCTGCCACCCCGGCGGCGGACGCTCCCCGGCGCTGCTGGAGCAGGCGTTCATCCAGGACCGCGACATGCTGCGCCGGGGCATACGGATGCGCACGCTGTATCAGCACACGGCCCGCTACCACCTGCCCACGCAGGAGTACGCGCGGCGGATGACCGACGAGGGCGCCGAGATCAGAACGCTCAGCGAACTGTTCGGCCGCATGGTCGCCTTCGACGGGGAGACGGTGTTCATCCCGCACCAGGACGACCTGGACGCGGCCATCGTCATCCAGGATCCGTCCACGGTCTCCTATCTCTGCGCGACCTTCGATCACGCCTGGTCGCTGGCCGAGCCCTACCACCCGGGCTGGACGGAGAGTTCGGCGCGGGACGAGGTGAAGCAGGCCATCGTGCGGCTGCTGGCCGAGGGCATGAAGGACGAGATGGTGGCCCGGAGGCTGGGAATGTCGCTGCGTACCTGTCGCAAGCACATCGCCGAGATCATGGAGCAGCTGGGCGCGGCCAGCCGCTTCCAGGCCGGATATCTGGCCCGTGTGCAGTCCTCCGGTCCGGCCTCGGCGACCGCGGGCGGAGCGTGAGAACCCGGCCGGGGGGAGCCATCGACGGCTGAACCCGGCCGGGGCGAGCCGTCGGCGGCCGGTGGCCCGGCGACGCGCCGGACCGGGGGCCGCCCGCCCTTGCGCCTCGCCCGCGGGTCGATCCTGGACCGCTCGGGCAGCCTCGTCGGCCGGATTCCGTCCGGCCCGGGGAGGTGGTCCCTGCACCGCGTGCAGCGGCACGGGCAGCGGCCGACACGACACGGAGGCGATCGTGCGGAACGAGGCGTACGCGCGGGGCGACGCGTACGCCGGAAGTACGTGCCCAATCACGCCGGGACCACAGCAGGACGCCCGGCTGCCCCGACTCCCAGTCACGCCGGGACCACAGTGCGAAGGACGACCGCCGCGACTCCCAGGCACGCCGCGACGACGATGCGAAGCACGACCGCCCCAGCTCCCAGGCACGCCAGGGCCACAGCACGACACACGGCCGCCCCGACAGTGCCGTAAGGCGTCGTACCTCCTGCTCCTGTCCCCATGCCGTCGGCGGTACGACCTAGCACCGTTCTCCTCGTGGGGCCGCCTGCTCCCGTGCGAACAGCAGGGTCAGCCAGGGCAGTTCGTAGCGCATCGCCTCCGGGGTCGCGGCCGTGTGCGCCGACACCTCGGGCAGGGACGGGGGTTGCAGGACGCCCACGTCGATCAGTTCCTCCAGGGAGCGCTGCGCGTCCCGTCCGGCCACGCCGAGGCATTGGGCTGCGGCGGGCAGTGTGAAGGAGACGTCAGGCAGCGCGGCCAGCGCCCGGAGGGAGCCGCGGGCGGGAGCGGGGAGCCGGGACCAGGCCCGTACGAGGCGGGTGCGGACCCCGATTCCGCCGGACGCGAGTTCGTCCAGGGCCTCCGCGGGATGCTCCAGACGGTCCGCGTACTGGCCGAGCGGCATGTGGCGCAGCACGGAGAGGCGATTTCCGGCCGCTCGCAGGGCGAACGGGAGGTGTCCTGCGGCGGCGACGATGCGTTCCGCGGCGGCGCGCTCGGCGCTCAGCCGGGCCCGTCCGATGATTCCGCCGAGCAGACCCAGTCCCTCCTCGGTGGACAGCGGTGGCAGTTCCACCCGGTGCGCGGACTCGAGACAGGGCAGCCGGCCGCGGGAGGTGACCAGTGCGGCGGCGGTGCCCGACGGCGGCAGCAGCGGGGTGAGGGCGTCGGCGTCGGACGCGTCGTCCAGGAGCAGCAGGATCCGGCGCCCGGAGAGCCAGGAGCGCCAGACGGTGGCGGCCTCCTCCCGGTCGGCGGGCAGCCGCTCGGTGCAGCCGACGGAACGGGCCAGCTCCGCGAGCACCGACGCCCAGGGGCGCGTCGAGCCGTCCTCCGCGCACAGCCGGGTCGCGACCACACCGTCGGGGTAGCGCTCGGCGAGGCGGTGCGCGACGTGTACGGCGAAGGCCGTCTTACCGACGCCGACCGCGCCCGTGACGAGGACAGGGGGTCCGCCCTCGGAGCCCAACTGCGCGCTGACGAAGTCCAGTTCCCCGGCGCGTCCGGTGAAGTCGGCGAGGTCCGGCGGGAGCAGCCGTGCCCTGGAGGCGGCGCCGCGCGGCCGGGGCGGGGCCATGGCGTCCAGCAGGGAGCGGTAGGCGCTGTGCAGCGCGGCGCCGGGTTCCAGGCCCAGTTCGCGGGAGAGTCGCTGACGGCAGTCGTCGTAGGCGGCCAGGGCCTCGGTCCTGCGGCCGACCTGGTGCAGCGCGGTGAGCTGGGCGGCGCGCAGCCGCTCCCGCAGCGGGTGGCGGCTCACCATCTCGTCCACGGTGTCGGCGACCGGGCCCGGATCCCCGATCTCCAGCTGTGCCTCCGCCCAGGCCTCGTAGACGGCCAGCCGCCGGGCGTGCCGGCGTTCGACGGCGGCGCGCAGTACCTCGGCGCGGGGGGCCAGGTCGCTGAAGGGGTCGTGCCGCCACAGGTCGAGCGCCTGGCGGTAGGTCCGGGCCGCGTGGCTCGGCGCGCCCGCGCGTACCTCGGTGTCGCCGCGCCGGGCCAGTTCCTCGAAGTGCAGGGTGTCGCATTCCTCCGTGGTGAGGCGCAGTACGTAGCCGCCGGGGCCGTGGTGCAGCCGGTCGAGGTCGTCGGGGTCCAGCACCCGGCGCAGGGTCGAAACGTAGGCCTGAAGGTTCTTGCGGGCCGTGCGGGGCGGGTCGTCGGGCCAGACGGCGTCGGTCAGTTCCTCCACCGACACCGGCGTGTTGGGGCGGGTGAGCAGGACCGCCAGGACGAGGCGCTGCTTCAGCGGACCGAGCGCGAGCGGCAGACCGCCGCGAAAGGCCCGTAGAGAGCCGAGGAGATTCAGCCGCAAGGAAGCGGTGTTGGTGTCCTCGCTTCCGAACTCGCCGGCGGGCTCGCGCGGAATTCCGTGATCCGAGGCCGCGTCGCGGCTTTCCGTGAGCGAGTCGGCCATCTCGCCCCCTCAGCCCCTTCCCCAGCCGGTGTCGTCGGAGTTCAGGCAGAGGAAAGGAAATCTGTGCACGAAAGCCTCCGGTGAGCGGCAGGGGGTGAGGGAATCCGCGAGGAGCCGTGAACCCTTCGGGAATTCGGTGGAATTCCTTCGGCCTTCACAGCATGCGCACGAGCCGGTTCCGGGGCCATGGACTCGAGGATGGCTCAAGGTGCATGCAGCAACGCACCCGCCGGGATAAAGAGCGAACATGCACACAAACTGGCGTGAATCGACCGTACGTGTCTCTTTCCGTCCCCAAGCTGGTCAGCCCCTCGTCGCGTACCGGCTTCGAACCGACCGCCAACCGCGACCGAACCCGGACCGCGCACGCTGGGTCCGCACGTCCTGGTGGCCTACGGAGGTGACGAGATGCGGCTGGCGGAGATCATCGAGCTACGTCCGGTGCCGGCGGCCGGGCTCCTCGCCACCCTCACCAGACGTTGCCCGCTGAGCTGCGCCCACTGCTCCACCTCGTCGGGACCTCGCGGGGAGGACACACCGGGCGAGGCGCTGCGCCGCTTCGTCGGGGGCTTCACCTCGCAGGACCGTCCGGAGGTCCTGATGCTCACGGGCGGTGAGCCGCTGCTGCGGCCCGCGCTCGTGGCGGACCTCGCGGCGCTCGCCGAGGCGACCGGAACGCGCACGTCGGTACTGAGCGGCATGTTCTTCGCGGGCGACGGCCGCGTACCCGCCCGCATCCTGCGCGCGCTGCGGCACGTCGCCCACTTCTCGGCGAGCATCGACGTGTTCCACGAACGTGAGATTCCGCGCGCCCAGGTATTCCGCGCGATGCACCGCATCATGGAAAGCGGAACAGACGTGAGTTTCCATGTGGCGGGCACCACGGCGGATGACGCCTATCTCACGGACATCACCACCTCCATTCGTACCGAATTCCGCGACCAGGCGGCCGTCCTGGTCAATCACATCCGGCCGGTGGGACGCGCGGCGGGCTGGGCAGCCGCGCGGACGGTGCCGCTCCGGGACGCGGTGGACGAAGGGCTCTCCGAGGCACCCCCGGCACCTTGCGCGATGGCGGCCTGGCCGACGGTGGCCTTCGACGGCACCGTCACCGCCTGCTGCAACCAGCGCGTGGTGGACGCCCGCCCCGTTCCCGAGCATCTGCGGCTGGGGCACATCGCGGAGGACGACTGGGCCGCGATACGCCGCCGCTGCCAGGAGTCACCCGTGCTGCGCACCATCCGTACCGCCGGCGTCGGATCGTGCGCGGACTGCCGCGGCCTCGCCCGACGACCCGCGGCCCTGGACGCGGCCGAGCGGGCTGGTTCACGCCCCGCGGCCGGCGCGATGGACGCGCTCGGCGCCCGGCTCCAGTACGAAGCCGGGGCCGCCTCGCTGCTGCGACGCTACGGAAGCGACCGGTACGCACCGCTCGTGCTCCTCGGCGGTCCGGAGAACGGGGAGGATCCCGGGTGAGCCCGTCGGCCGCCGCGAGCCTGCGACTTCAACTGTCCCTCGTACAGCCCGTGTTGCGGTCCGCGACCGCCCGCATGTGGCACTCAGGCCCCGGGCTCCCCGACCGCTACCGGCGCTACCTGCGCGCCATGCACCAGGTGATCCGCGCCTCCGTTCCGCTCATGGAACGGGCCGCCGCGCGCTGCGAGGCGCTGCCCCGGGACCCGGTGACGGGGCCGCTCGCGCGATACCTGCGCTCCCACGCCGAGGAGGAACGGGGCCACGACGGCTGGCTGCTCGCCGACGCGGCGGCGACCGGGACGGCACCCGGCGAGCTCACCGACACCGTTCCGCCGGCTCATGTGGCCGCCCTGGTGGGAGCGCAGTACTACTGGATCGAGCACAGCCATCCGGTGGCACTGCTCGGCTACATCGCCGTGCTGGAGGGCAACGCGCCCGCACCGGGACTGGCCGCCCGGCTGGCACGGGAGACCGGTCTGCCGCAGGCCGCCTTCGAGACCGTACGCCTCCACGCGGACCTCGACGACGGACATAGCGCGGACCTGGATCTCCTGATCGAACGACTGCCTCTGGACGCCGCGCAGCGCTCCCTCGTCGCCGTCAGCGCGCTGCACACGGTCGCCTCCCTCGCCGAGCTGTTCGACCGCATCACCGCGGCACCAACCGAATGGGAGAGCACCGATGAATGACCCCGCACCCGATCGCGACCGCCTTCGCGCGCTGGAGGACGCCGGGTTCCCGCTGCACAGCCTCTCCCCCGAGCAGCGAGAGGTGCTCCAGGAGCTCAGCGCGCAGGAGTTGACCCTGCTGCTCGACCTGAAGGGGCGGCTGGACGCGGCCGAGCCCGAGGTGCAGGCGCACAGCGAGATCGCCGGCGGAGCGCTGTTCTGATGACCGGCGTCATGACCGGCGGCGCGCGCATGAAGTGCCCGCGGTGTCCTGAACCCCCGCCGGACGGCGCGGCGTTCTGCCCCAGGTGCGGAACCGCCTGCGTGGCCGCGGGCGACGGTGCCCCGCTCGAGGAGCGCCGGGTGGTGACCGTGCTCTTCTGCGACCTCGTCGGGTCGACGGCCCTGTCCGGGCGGCTCGACCCGGAGACGCTGCGCACCGTCACCCTCCGGTACTTCGCGCTGATGCGGGAGCGGATCGAGGAACACGGCGGAACCGTCGAGAAGTTCATCGGCGACGCCGTGATGGCCGTCTTCGGCGTGCCCGTCCGTCATGAGGACGACGCCCACCGCGCGCTGGCCGCCGCCCGTGGCATGGTCACCAGCCTCGACGGGCTCAACACCGAGCTGGAGCGGGAGCACGGTGTACGGCTCGCCGTCCGCATCGGCGTGAACACCGGCGAGGTGGTGGTGAGCGTCGACCCCGCCGCCCGCCAGGCCCTGGTCTCAGGCGAGGTCGTCAACATCGGGGCCCGGCTCGAACAGCACGCCGGCGCGGGCGACATCCTGATCGGCCCCGCCACCCTGCACGCCGCCGGTCCCTCCGCGGTCACCGAGTCCGCCGGATCGCTTTCTCTCAAGGGCGTCGGCGTCCCCGTACCGGCACACCGCCTGCTCGCCCTGCACGAGGACGACCCGGAGCGGGTACGACGCTTCGACACCCCTTTCATCGGGCGCGAGCACGAACTCGCCGAACTACGCCTGATGCTGCGCAAGTTGGAGGCGGATCCGCGTTCGCACCTGGTGACCGTCTACGGCGAGGCCGGCCTCGGCAAGACGCGCCTGCTGCGCGAGTGGCTGCGGGGCTGCCCGGCGTACGGCGAGGGACGGTGCCGGCCCTACGGCGAGACGGGGTCCCTGTCGCCGCTCGCCGAAGCCGTACGCCAGGTGCTCGCCTCCGCCGGCGAGGACGCGGCCCTCGCCGGACTGCCGGCACCCGAGCGGACCGAGGCACAACAGGCCCTGCGCCTGCTGCGGACCGGTCTCCTCACGGACGGCACCCCCAGCCCGTCCACGGACGACACGCTCATGGCACTGGCCTGCCTCCTGGACGCGCTGTCCCGTGAACGGCCCGTCGTCTTGGTCCTGGACGACTGTCACTGGGCGTCCGCACCCCTGCTCGACATGGCGGACCGGCTGCTGGACGAGCTCGACCGCTCCCCCGTGGCCCTGGTGTGCGTCGCCCGCCCGGAGCTGCTGGAGTCCCGCCCCGGCTGGGGCAGCGGGCGCATGCGGTCCGCGTCGCTGCTGCTCACACCGCTCACCCGGGAGGAGGCCGCCGCTCTCGCCGGCGAACTGGTCGAGGTGGCCGCCCACCGGCACGACGTGCTGGAGGGCGCGCTCGACCGCGCCGAGGGCAATCCGCTGTACCTGGAACATCTGACGGCCATGGCCGCCGAGGGCGACGACCTGCCGCTGACCGTCCACGCCCTGCTCGGCGCCCGCATCGACGCGCTGCCGCCGCGGGAGCGGACCCTGCTCCAGGTGGCCGCCGTCCTCGGGCGCGAGTTCCCGCGCGCCGACCTGACCGAACTGGCCGGCGCCGAGGAGCCCGCGGGCCCGGCGGAGTCCCCGGGCGGCCTACTCAGCGGCCTCGTACGACGGCGGCTCATCGAGTCGGGCGGCCGCTCCCGGTCGACCGGTTCCGTCCTCCGGTTCGGCAGCGCCCTGGTGCAGGAGACCGCCTACCGCGGCATGGCCAAGAAGGTACGGGCCCGGCGTCACGAGCACGCCGCCGAGATCCTCGTCCGCCACGACGCCGGGGATGCCGCTGTCGGCTCCCATCTGGCCCGCGCCCACCGTCTGCTCACCGAACTGGGCGTCCACGACGGGGACTCCGACGTGCTGCGCGCTCGCGCCGCCGAGACGCTGACCCGGGCCGGGGCGGCCGCCCTGGCACGCTCCGACCTGCGGTGGGCCGACGACCTGCTCACCCAGGCCCTGGATCTGGCCACTCCCGGCGATCCCCTCGCTGGCGAGGCTTCTAGGCGGCTCGGCGAGACGAAGGTTGCCCGCGGCGAACCCGGGCGCGGCCGGGAACTGCTTGCGGACGCGCTCGACACGGCCGACCGGGCCGGCGATCCACTGGGCGCCGCCCATGCCCGCCTCGCGCTCACCGCGCTCGACCCCCGGCACGGATCCGCCGCCGAGGTGGCCGAGGTCGCTCTCCCCCTGTTCACCCGGGCGGGCGACGACCAGGGCATCGCCCGCGCCTGCGTCCGTATCGCCCAGGACCGTCAGCGCCGGGGACGGCACGCCGAGGCCGAGGAACTGCTCCGACGGGCCCTGGACCACGCCGACCTGGCCGACGCCGAACCCGAACGGGCACTGGCGCTCGGCGCGATCGGCATCTCCCTGTGGCGCGGCCCCACCCCGGTCGCGCAGGCCGTGGCGCGCTGCGAGGAACTGCTGACGGCCCACGGCGCCGGACGGCCGACCGTCCGGGCCACGCTGTGCTGCCCCCTGGCCGTGCTCCTGGCCCTTCAGGGCAGACACGAGGAGGCACAAGAGCGGCTGGCCGAGGCGGCTCAACTGGCTCGCGGCCTCGGCTACGCCGAGAGCGCGCTGTTCATCCCGCTGTTCGCTGCCGAGGTCGAGGCGCTGACCGGCGCGCAGGACCGAGGACTCGCCCTGCTGGAGGAGGCGGCACGCGCGGCACACGGGCTCGGCGCCACGGGGGCTCTGCCCGGCATCGCCCGGGAGCGGGCGCGGATCCTGCTGGACCGCGGTGAGCCCGCGGAGGCGCGGGCTCTGCCGGACCCCGAGCGGTCCGGACTGCCTCCGGCCGAGTCCGCCGACGCGTACGGGCTGCGGGCCCGCGCTCTGGCGCTCACCGATGAACCGGACCTCGCGCGCGCCTGGGCGGGCCTGGCCGTGGCCGCGGCGGCCGAGACGGACTCCCCCCTCGTCCGGGGCACCGCTGCCCTCGACCTCGCTCACACCCTGCGCGCGCTCGGCCGGACCGCGGACGCGGCCCGGGAGGCGCACACCGCGCGGAAGCACTACGCCGCCAAGGGCCACCGGCCGGGCACGGACCGCGCGTCCGCCTTCGCCGACGAGACGACGGCCACGGCCCGGGGCGCAGGGCACCCGGCCCCACCGGAAGGCAGGACCGCATGACCACAGGAACGGCGGGAGGGCTCACCTGGAGCCTGCGTGACCGCTCCCCCGAAGAACTCACGATGCTCGCCGACACGATGCCGGACCTGCCCGCCGACCCCTCGGCCTGGTCGGACGGCGGCGGGGTGCGGGTGTGCGTGGTCGACACCGGGGTGGAGTGCGGCCATCCCTCGGTCGGCGCCGTCCAGGGCTCCTACGAGGTGGCGCCCGACCCCGACGGAACCCTGCGCGTCGTCGAAAGCGGCCCGCTGCCCGACGGCGCCGGCGACGCCTGCGGGCACGGAACAGCGTGCGCCGGCATCGTCCGGCGGGTGGCCCCGGACTGCGAGCTGCACAGCGTGCGGGTGCTGGGCGAGGGCTTCACCGGCAGTGGCGAGGCCCTCCTCACCGGGCTGCGGTGGGCCGTCGACCAGGGATTCGACGTGGTCAACCTCAGTCTGTCCACGACCCGCCCAAAATTCCTCGAGACCCTGCGGGCGCTGGCCGACCAGGCGTTCTTCACCGGGACCACGCTGGTGGCGTCCGCGCACAACACCCCCGTGGAGAGCTTCCCTTGGCGCTTCTCGTCGGTCATCTCGGTCGGCACCCACCGCGAGGACGACTCCGGTCTCTTCCTCTACAACCCCGCGCCACCCGTGGAGTTCTTCGCGCCCGGCCAGAACGTGCAGGTGGCCTGGACGGGCGGGAAGACGATCCGTACGACGGGCAACAGCTTCGCCACCCCCTTCATCAGCGGGATGTGCGCACGCCTGCTCGGCACCCGCCCGAAACTGACCCCGTTTCAGATCAAGAACGCGCTCTACCTCTCCGCCGCGAACGTGCGCATCGGCGAACCAGTCACCCGAGGTGAATCATGACCCAGTCCCCCGGCCTCGTCCCCGCCACCGGCGGGGGCCCCGCGACGCGCGTCGGCAGCGCGGAGCACGATCTGCTTCAGTCCGTCGTCGACACCGCGCGGGCCATCTTCGGCGCCGCGGCCAGCTCCGTGCTGCTGCACGACCGGGACACCGACGAACTGGTCTTCCAGGCCGTGGCCGGGGAGGGCGAGGAGTCTCTCGTGGGCTCGCGGTTCCCGGCCGGTCGGGGTCTCGCGGGCTGGGTGCTCGTCTCGGGTGAGCCCATGATCGCGGACGACCTCCGGGAACAGGGCATGTTCGCCAAGGACGTCGCCAAGGCCACGGGTTACGTGCCGGATGCCCTGATGGCGGCGCCGCTCGCCCATCACGACCGGGTGCTCGGCGTCCTCGAAGTGCTCGACCCCGCCCAGCAGTCCCGCTCCAGCCTCTCCGAGCTCGACCTCCTCGCCCTCTTCGCCCGTCAGGCCGCGGCGGCCCTCGCCGTCATCGCCGACCGGCGCCAGGAGGAGACTCCGGCGGCGGTCCGCGCACGGGGCCTGGAACTCCTGGCCGCGCTGCGGGACGTACTGCTCGACGGAGTGCCCCCGCAGGCGTCGCAGGAGGGGTGAGGCTCCGGGGGCTGCCGCGGCTGTCGGGCAGCCCCCGTCTTCCCGTTGGCGGGGGCGGTGGGGGCAGCGGGGCTGGCGAGGCTGGCGTGGCTGGCGAGCGCGGACTTCCCCGACCCCTCGGTCCGCGCCCATGGACCCACCGTGGCCCTCGGTGGATACGGCGAGGTCTACGGGGTCGACAGAGCCGACGGGAGGGAACGCGGGCCTGCGGCCTCTCACTTCGGTTCCGTGCGGCGGTCTCGGACGGGACCGGCGTCGCGCCACGCCTCCTGGGTTCAGCGTGCCGCCGATTCCACCGCGTCGGCGGCGCGGGTTTCGCTCTTGCCGTCGGCGAGCAGGCCGCCGATCTCCTCGGCACGCGAACGCATTTGGGGGTCGTTCGCCGTCTCCTCGACGGCGGCACGCAGGTCCGCGGCGGGAGCGCCGGACTCCGGCAGGCGGCGGGCGACGCCGGCGCGCAGGCAGGCGGTGGCGAGGACCTGCTGCTCGGATCCGTTGGGGGCCACGAGCAGCGGTTTGCCGTGCAGGAGGGCGGCGAGGACCGGGGCGGAGGTGGCGTTGGTCAGGACGAGGTCGGCCCGGTCGACGAGCGGGCTCATCCAGGGGCGGCGGCCGACGATCAGGTCGGCGTCCGGGGCGGCCTCGGGGGCGCCGGACCGGCCCAGTTCCACGACGGCCCGGTGGGTACCTGCGGTGAAGGCCGCGTTGAGTCGCGGCCAGAGCGAGGTGCCGCCGAAGGTCCGGCCGAGGTGGACGTATGCCAGGGGCCTGGTATCCGGGAGCGGTTCGGACGCGGCTGGTTCTGGTTCCCACCAGCAGGGGCCGACATGGCTTACGGCCGGGGGCAGTTCGGCGTCGGCCGGCTCCAGGAGGGGGTGACCGCGCAGCAGGAAGGCGGTGCCGAGCAGCGGGGTGTCCGGGAAGCGGTCGTGCCGTGGCGCGAGGCCTGCCGTCTCTCGGAGCGCTCCGTAGTGCTTCAGGGTCTCCGTCAGCCGCCAGGTGCGGTCGTGCGTGTCCGCCGGGCCGGCGTCTCCGCCGCGGTAGGGCCACAGGTGCGCGGTGAGTCCGAGGACCACCACGGGCAGGTCGGCGGCTTCGGCGGCCACGAGTGCGCCGTGGCAGAGCACGGAGGTGACCAGGACGTCGGGTCGCAGCCGTCGGACGGCCCGTGCCACCGCGGTGTACTGCTCGGGGCCGCGGACCGACCATTGGGTCACCGACAGGGCCGTGGCGTCCGTGACGGCGGACAGGTCCAGTCCCGCCTCGGTGGTCACCGGAGCGGCGTTCGGTCCGGCCAGGACGCGCACCGTGTGGGCGCGGCGGCGCAGTTCGCGGCCCACGGCGAGGGCGGGGTACAGGTAGCCCGGGTCGCTGAGCGGACACAGGAGCACGTTCATGTCGGCGTCTCCCCCGTCAGCGGAAGGCCCAAGTGGTGGGCGAGGAAGGCCATGACGTCCGCGTAGAGGCGGGCGCTTCGCGAGGAGGCGCGCGCCGAGTGTCCGACGTCGCGCTCGGTGCGCAGCACGACCGGCGCGTCACCGGTACCGGCCCATTGCAGGGCGGCGCACATCTTGCGTGCGTGGGCGGGGTCGACGCGCGTGTCCCCGTCGAATACGGCCAGCAGCACGGCGGGATAGCGCGTGCCCTCGCGCACCTGGTGGTAGGGCGAGTACGAGAGCAGGTGCGCGAACTGGGCGGGGTCCGCGGCGCTTCCGTACTCGTCGCGCCAGCTCGCGCCCATGCCCGACAGTTCGTAGCGCACCATGTCGAGCAGGGGTGCGACGCACACGACGGCCGCGTAGGTCTCCGGGCGTCGGGTGAGGGCGGCGGCGGCCAGCAGTCCTCCGTTGGAACTGCCGAGAACGCCGAGCCGGCCCGGCGCGGCCCAGCCGTCGCGGAGGAGGTGGTCCGCCGCCGCGTCGAAGTCGTCGAAGGTGTTGCGCTTGTGCTCACGGCGTCCGGCCGAGTGCCATTCCTCGCCCTCCTCTCCCCCGCCGCGTACGCAGGCGACCGCGTACACGCCGCCCGCCCGCACCCAGGGGATGGCCTGCGGGGTGAAGCCTGGGGTCATCGAGGCGCCGAAGCCGCCGTATCCGGTGACGACGGCGGGGCGGGGCCGGTCCGGGCGGCCTGTGGGTGACATGACGAACATGCGCACCTGGGTGCCGTCGCGGGAGCGCACGGTCTCCTGGGTGACGATCACGCCGTCGACGGGGTCGACCGCCGGGGAGCCACCCGGCCAGGGGCGCAGCTGTCCGGTGACGGCGTCGTAGTGCAGGACGACGGTGGGTGTGATGTGGTCGCTGTACGCGAACCACAGCTCGTGGCCAGCTTCATGATGTGCCGTCAGTTGCGTCACCGTCCCCCGTCCGGGCAGGGGTACGGTCCTGGCGTGGGATCCGGTCCTGGCGTCGTGCAGGGTCAACTCGCCGACCGCGTGCCGGGTTCGTACGACGGCCAGGAGCGGCCGGTCCAGTGCCGGGCCGTCCAGGACGGCGAAGTCCTGGAGTACGGTGCCGGGTTGCTCGGCGACGAGGGTGCGCCACTGTGCGGGGTCCTTGGCGCCGCGAGGCGCCGCGGCGATCCGGCCGCGCGGGGCGCCGACGGTGGTCCTGAGGAGGAGTGGCCCCTCGCCCGGCCTCAGGCGGACGGCGGTGTGGCCGTCGTCCTCGTACTGAAAGCGGCGCAGGTCGGGGCGGTCCGGCCCGGTCGCGGTCAGGTCTGCGGTCCACAGGCCGGTGCGCGGAGAGGTGCCCTCGCTGGCGCCGACGACCAGGATCCGGCCGTCGGGGGCGGTGGCGACGGTGTAGTACTGGGTGTCCGACCGCCCGGCCCCGAAGATCTCCACGTCCTGGTGGGCGGGCGTGCCGACCTGGTGCAGGTATACGCGGCGGGGCAGAACTTCGCCGGCGGCGTGTGCGGGCGCCAGTCGGCGTACGTAGTAGAAGGCCCGGCCACCCGGCAGCCATGCCACGGGGGAACGGCGGACCCGGTCCACGGGCCCGTCGACCGTCTCGCCGGTCTCGGTGTCGAGCACGCGCAGCACCGAGTGCTCCGTACCGCCCGAGGACAGCTGGACGGCCACGAGGCCGCCCTCCCAGGAGGGTTCCCAGGCCTCGACCACGGTCGTTCCGGACGGGTCGGCCTCCAGCGGGTCGAGCAGGATCCTCGTCCGGCCGCTCTCCCGGACGGCCAGCGCGGCAAGTTCGCGCCCGGGTCGCCTGCACAGGTGGAATTCCCGTCCGCCGCGCGCCACCGGCGGACGGGCGCCGCCTCCGGCGAGCAGGGCGGTCATCCGCGTGAGCAACTCGTCCCGGGCGGGCCAGCGGGCCTCCTCCTGGGCGAGGAGTCGTTCCTGAGCGGCGCTCCACGCGATGGTGGCGGGGTCCCGCGCATCCTCCAGCCAGCGGTAGGGGTCGGCGACCCGCCGGCCGTGCAGGATCTCCTCCGGTCCGCTGCGTGGGGCCGGCGGGCAGGTGTTCCGGTCGGCCGCCGGCCCGGCGTCGCGGGGCGGGGACTGGGTCATCGCGGCGCTCCAGGGTGAACGGATCACGTCGGTGGCGTGAGGAGGACGGGCTCAGACGCCGTCCGTCCCCGGGCGTCGCACGGGAGGCGCCGGATACGGGTCCACGGGCCCGGAGTCGTCAGCGGGGGCCGGCTCGCCATGCGCCTCGACCGCCGGCCGGTCGGCATGGCTCACGCCCGCGGGGGCCGGGAAGTCCGGGCGACCGGAGGAGGCAGAAGTGTCCACGGGCTCGGGCACGGGCACGTCCCGGACAACGGCGGCACCGGCCTTCTCTGCGTCGTCCGCCACGGCGTCGAGGCTGGTCTCGCGCAGCAGCGGCACCGACGACACGAGCGTGACCACGGCGGCGGTTCCGGCGAGGGCCAGCCAGGTGTGGCTCGACCCCAGGGAGTCCACGAAGGAGCCCGCCAGGAGCGGCCCGAGAGAGGCGAGACCGGCCATCACCAGGCCGGTCGCGGTGCTGACCCTGCCGAGCAGGTCCCGGGGGGCGAGCACCAGCATCGCGCGGCCGACGACGATGCCGGCCGGCGGGCTGAAGAAGACGACCACGACCAGTACGGGGCCGATCGCCCAGGGGTGGGTGGTCGCGGAGAAGACGGCGAGGCCGATCGACCAGACGGCGCCGATGAGCAGGAACAGGCGGGCGGCGGGAAGCCTCTTGATCAACCGGGGTGCTGCGGCGGCGCCCAGCATGGCGCCGACGCCCGCGCAGCCCATCACCGCTCCGATCGCCGTCCCGCCGGTGCCGCTCTGCCGCAGGGAGACGACCATGGTCGTCTGGGCCGCCGCCGATACGACGTTGATGCCGGCGGCGAACAACAGCGCGGCCAGCAGGGCCCGTTGGTGTGTCAGCCAGCGCAGACCGGCCGTGAGCCGGTTGTCGCGCGCCGGCCCGACGACCTGGCGTCGGGGGCGGGTGGCGATCCGCAGCAGCAGCACTGCGGACACCCCGTAGGAGAGGGCGTCGACGGCGAAGGGCAGGATCGGGTCGAGCGTGTACAGCATGCCGCCGAGGAAGGGGCCGATGAGCGAACTCGTCGCCATGGCCGCCTGACTGCGGCTCAGCGCGTCGGTGAGGTCCTTCTCCGGCACCACGTCGCGTACGGCGATCGTGGCCGCGGGTGCGAAGAGGGCGGTGGCCGCGCCCTCGACCGCGGCGACGCCGAGGAGATGGGCCTGTCCGAGGTCTCCCAGCGCCGACATCAGGGGAATGCTGGCCAACGCCACGAGCCGTACCAGGTCGGTCCCGACCATGATCATCCGACGGTCGATCCGGTCGGCGAGATGGCCGGCGGGCAGGCGCAGCAGGGTCCTGGTCACCAGTGAACAGGTCGCGACCGTACCGGCCTGTGCCGCGCTGCCTCCGATGGAAAGGACGAGCAGCGGGAAGGCGAGCAGCGACAGCTGCGATCCGAGGGTGGACAGTGTCGAACTGAGCCAGTAGCGGCGGAAGTCGGCGTTGGTCCGCAGGATGCCGGCGCCCTTCATCGCAGCCGTCCGGCGGAGTTGAGGCAGTCCAGGACCGCGGCGTCGACCCGGTCCTGGAAGACGGCGCGGACGGCCGCCTCCTCCTCGTACTGGTAGTGGTCGTGACAGCTGACCCAACGGCCCTGTGTCTGCTCGGCGTCGAGATAGCCGTCGCCGATCGTGCCGACCTCCATGCCGGGCTTGCCCGCGGTCTCCCAGCAACTGGCCAGCACACCGTCGGCGTTGACGACCGCACCGTAGCGCCCGTCGGTGAAAGAGCAGGCCTGGCAGGGGACATGGGCGCGCGGACGGGCCACAGTGAAGCCGAGCTCCAGTGCCCGGGCGTGCCAGCGGACGAAGTCGTCGACGAGGCCGTCCTCGTGCAGCAGGTTGTTCGCGTAGCCCACACCGACATCACCGACGCGGGCGAAGTGGATACCGCAGCGGGCCGGATCGAGGTGTGCGCCGAGCCGCTCGACGAGGTCGTCCACGCCGTCCCGGTTCAGGTGCGAGACGTTGACCCGCAGCATCCAGCGCAGGGAGGTCTTCTCGATGGCGCGCGCGATGTTGGAGACGATGACGTCGAAGGTGCCGCCTCCCGAGCGCCGTACCCTGATGGCGTCGTGATCGGCCCGGTCGCCGTCGAATGTCACCTGTACGGAGCCGAGGCCCGCCGCGTTGAGCTCCTTGGCGACGAGCGGTGTGAGCAGCGTGCCGTTGGACGTCATCGACGCCGTCAGGTCCCCCAGCTTCCCGGCCCTGGTGAGCAGGTCACGGCAGCCGCGCGGGTTGAGCAGCGGCTCGCCACCGAAGAGCAGCAGCGACAGCTTGTCCATGCCGGCGGCCGCCATGCGCTCGCGGGTGAAGTCCAGGACCTGGCCCACGGCTTCGGGGGTCAGGCGGGCGTGCCGGATGCGCGGCGGCCGGCTGCCGCCCTTGGGGTCCTGCGCGGTGTTCTGGAAGCAGTAGCCACAGCCGAGGTTGCAGTCCGTGCTGGTCAGTACCGTCAGCGAGTACGAGGTGTAGCGCTTCACGTCGTACAGTCCCGCCTCGCGGAGATAGCGCTCGGCCGAGGGCCGCAGGGTGCCGTCGGCCTGCACCTGACCGGGGCGCATCAGCGCGTATCCGCCCGCGCCCAGGAACCACCACCCCCTGTCGGCCTGGATCAGACGGGCCCCGGCGGCGGGGACGGCGACGGACTGCGTACCGGGCACGGCAACCTCCGGAGCGGGGGCGGGAGATGGACGGCGGGCGCGGCCCGGTCGCGGTGGCGTCAGGCGCCACCGCGACCGGAGGACCGCGCCGGTGGTGAGCCGATCAGGCGTTGTGCTCCTGGTGGACGCCGCACCAGGGGGTGTCCTCGCCCTCCTCGGAGTGCGCGACCACCTCGGGCTCGTCGACGGCCGACTCCTGGTGCACGCCGCACCAGGCCACGTTCGACGCGGCGTGCGCGACCACTTCGGGCTCGTCGACGGCGGTCTCCTGGTGCACCCCGCACCACGCCACGTTCGACGCGGCGTGCGCGACGACCTCGGGAGTCTCCTCCGCGGGCGTCTCGGTGGTCTCCTCGTTGGGCTCGACGTTCTCGGCCATGATGGTCCTCCATACGACGGGCGTTCGGGACGACTGACGGCAGCACTGCGCCGACCGGCAGGAAGCTAGGAGGACGGGGTTCGGCACCGGTTCAGCGCGGGTTGGCCCTCGGTGAATCCCCTGGTGGGGCGGTGGCGCAGGGTGGAGTGGCCGTACGGGGGAGAGCGTGACGGAGGTGCCGCGGAAACGGCGGCGGCTGCTGGGCGCTGCCTCGTCGGTACGGCGGAGGGGTGAACGTCCTGGAGCGTCGTGGGCGCTCGGCGGAGGCGAGTGTGGGCGCTCGGCGGAGGCGAGTGTGGGCGCTCGGCGGAGGCGAGTGTGGGCGCGGGACGAAAGCGAGCGTGGGGCGCTGGCGCGGGCGCCCGGCGGAGGCGAGTGAGGCCGCGCGGCGAAGGCGGTATGGAGGCCGTACGGCAGGTAGTCGCACGCGTCACCGGCCAGGTGGGCCGGGTCGGCCGTATACCGGAATCGCACCGGGCGCGAACCCGCGGGCAACCGGCCGTTCCTACGGTGACTCCGCACACTCCGCGACCGCGAGAGGACGCCTCCGTATGGATACCGAGCCCGTCGTCACGGCCGCCCCGCCCGCGCCGGCAGGTCCGCGGCGGCTGCCGGAGCCGCTCGGGGCTGGGTTCCTGGCCCGGCCGGAGGAGGCGCTGGCCGGGATCCGGGAGACGTGTCCCGTGGCCCGGATCAGGACGCCCGCCGGACGGCCGGCATGGCTGGTGACCCGTGCCGAGGACGTACGGGCCGGATTCCTCGACCCCCGTCTCTCCTTGAGCGGCGGACGCGTTCCCGACCCCGGCGTACGCCGTCGCGCCCTGGACGTGACTCTGGTCAACTACGACCCGCCGGACCACACGCGGATCCGCCGACTGGCGACGCCGGCCCTGACCCCGGCCCGTATGGCCGTCCATCGGGAACGCATCGAGCGGGCCGCCGGTGAACTCCTCGACGCGGCGGACGCGGCCCGTGGGCAGGGACCGGTGGAGCTGATGGACGCGTTCGCGCGCCCGTTCGCCTTCGGATCGCTGTGCGAGGTCTTCGAGGTACGGGCGGAGGAGCGGGCGGCACTGTACGAACCGGTGGCGCTCCTCGCGGACAAGGCGGGCCGCACCGCCCGCGCCGTCGAGGAGGCCGTGGCCCGTATCGACGCGTTCGTCCGCGGCGAGATGGCCCGCCGAGCCGCCACTCCGGGCGACGACGTCGTCTCCCGCGTTCTCGCCACGTGGCATGAGCAGGGCGGCGCGACCGAGGACGAGGTCGCCTCCCTCCTCGCGATGCTGTTGCTGGCCGGCTTCGACAGCACGGTGCAGGCGATCGGCATGGGCGTGGTGGCGCTGCTCGGCCATCACGACGTACAGGACTTCCTGAGGGACGAGCCGTCGCGGATTCCGCGCGCGGTGGACGAGTTGCTGCGCTGGGACACGCCGGGCCCGTTCAGCACCAAGAGGGTGGCGCTCGAGGACGTCCGGTTCGGGGACACGGTCATTCCGGCGGGCAGCGGTGTCCTGCTCTCCGTGGCCTCGGCCAATCACGACCCGCGCTGTCACGCCGACCCCGGAACGCTGGACCCGGACCGCAGTACGGCAGGCCGGCACCTGTCCTTCGGCCTGGGGCCGCACTACTGTCCCGGATCGGCGCTGGCCCGTCTCGAACTCACGGTGGCCCTGACCGCCGTACTCTGCCGCTGGCGCCGGCTGAAGCCGGCTGTCCCGCTGAACGAACTGGCCTGGGGCGGCGGCTATCTGCACCGCCGTCTGGCCGCGCTCCCCGTCCTGCCCAGCGGACCGGCCTGAGGGAACACCAGGGCACCCCGCCGGCCTCCTCGGCGAAGCGCGGACCCACGCCGGGCCGGGCCGCCTCCACCTCCTGGCCCGCGATGAGCTGCCACAAGCCGAGCCGGTTCGCGTCAGCGGCGGCGCTGGTCAGCCCGTAGCTCGTAGTCCCCGTAGCTGTTGTCCGCGGGGTTGACCGTCACGCCGGGAGCCACGATCTCGTCGATGCGGTCGAGGACGTCGGCGGGGAGCGTGATGTCGGCGGCGGGCAGGAACGCTTCGAGCTGTTCCATGGTGCGAGGCCCGATGATCGCCGAGGTGACGCCTGGGTGGTTGATCACGAAGGCGACGGACAGCTCGATCAGGGACATGCCGGCCTTCTCCGCCAGGAGCGCGAGCTGCTCGACGGCATCGAGCTTGCGCTGGTTGGCCGGGCTGCTCATGTCGAAGCGGGCCGGCGGGCGCGCGGCGGAGGCCGGTCCGGAGGAGGCCTCCTTGCGGTAGCGGCCCGAGAGCCAGCCGCCGCTGAGGGGGCTGTAGGTCAGCGTGCCCATGCCGTGGCGGCGCACGGTGGGCAGGACGTCCTCTTCGATGCCGCGGACCAGGATGGAGTACGGCGGCTGCTCGGTCACGAACCGCTCCAGGCGGCGTTCGCGGGAGACCCACTGGGCCTCGACGATCTGGGAGCCGGAGTAGGACGAGGAGCCGATGTACCGGATCTTGCCCTGGTGCACGAGGTCGGAGAGCGCGCCGAGGGTTTCGGTGACGTCGGTGTCCGGGCTGGGGCGGTGGACCTGGTAGAGGTCGATGTGGTCGGTGCGCAGGCGCCGGAGGGAGTTCTCGACCTCGCGGATGATCCAGCGCCGCGAGCCTCCCCGCTGATTGGGGTCGTCCTGGCTCATCGGCATGAAGAACTTGGTCGCGAGGACCACGTCTTCGCGTCGGTCCTTGAGCGCCTTGCCGACGATCTCCTCCGAGATCCCTGCGGAGTACACGTCCGCGGTGTCGATGAAGTTGATGCCGGCGTCGAGGGCCCGGTGGATGATCCGCAGGGAGTCGGCCTCGTCCTCGTTGCCCCAGGGGCCGAACATCATCGCGCCCAGACAGAGCGGGCTGACCTGGATGCCGGTGCGACCGAGCGGTCGGTGGTTCATGAATGTGTTCTCCTCATCGGGTATTCGGTCGTCGCGCGAGGGGTGACCGTGCCGGTGGCGGCCCAGCCGGCGAGCAGGCTGAGGGCCTCCCGCTCTCGCGAGTCAGGTTCAGGGGTGTAGAAGTTCAGGCGCAGACCGGGATCGGCCGGCAGGTCCATCGCCTCGTAGGGCAGTGCGAGATCGCCGACCAGCGGGTGGCGAAGGTTCTTGACGCCGGAGCGGTGAATCTTCACGTCGTGGCGCGCCCAGCGGCGTGCGAAATCGTCGCTCCTGGTCGTGAGCTCGCCGACCAGGTCGGTCAGCGCCTTGTCGTGCGGCGCCCGGCCGGTCTCGCTGCGCAGGAAGGCGACCGAGTCGTCGGCACCCTTGTCCCAGTCGACCCAGAAGTCCCTGCCCGCGGGGTCCAGGAACAGGAAGCGGGCGGTGTTGACGGGGCCGCGCTGCGCGAACAGCGGAGAATCGAAGACCGGCGCGTACAGGGCACGGCCCAGCGCGTTGGCGGCGAGAATGTCGAACCGGGCGTTGCGTACATACGCCGGCGCGTCGGTCATCGAGTCGAGCAGCCGCAGGATCGTGGGCCGCACGCGGGAAGCGGTCACGGTGGGACGCCGGCCGGAGGGAGTCGACGCACGAGCCAGGTCGTAGAGGTGGGTGCGCTCGGCCTCGTCGAGCTGTAGTGCGCGAGCGAGGGCGTCGAGCACCGAGTCCGAGGCGCCGCTGAGGTTCCCGCGCTCGAGCCGCACGTAATAGTCCACGCTCATTCCCGCGAGGAGTGCGACCTCCTC
The DNA here is from genome assembly GCF_040607495.1 of Streptomyces sp. NPDC005281. Lineage (NCBI taxonomy): Bacteria > Bacillati > Actinomycetota > Actinomycetes > Kitasatosporales > Streptomycetaceae > Streptomyces > Streptomyces sp. NPDC005281. Next base: position 93,639 of record NZ_JBEXGX010000022.1, read on the forward strand.
GCGGCGCAGGCCCGCGACGCGGCGGTTTCCTCCGTAGACGGGCAGCCCGGCCTCCTGCGGGGTGATCCGCGCCCGCCGGGTGCCGAGGAACTCACGGACCTCGGCGGCCACGTTCTTCTTGTCGTTCTCGGCCATGATCAGATCTCGAAGGCTTCCTCGGCCGCACCGACGGCGCACCTGACCGCGGGCGAGCCCGCGAAGCACGCGGGCCGCGTCCCTGCGCCACCGCACCGGACGACGCCGGGCAGGGACCGCGGGGGTGCCACGGCCCCGGCGAATCGCGGGGCCGCTGTCGGGCGGGAATCCAGGGGCACGGGTGACTCCTCTTGATCGGCGTGGATCCATTAGATCGGCGTGAATCCTCTTGATCGGCGTGACTTCTGTGCCGGCTCCTTCACGGTAGATGTGCCGGGAGGGGACTGCGAGGTACTGCCATTACCTGGAAGGGCGGTGCCTCCCACCTGCCCGAGGTCGTTGGACGAGGACCGGGCCGACGGCGTCGCAGCCGTGTCGGGCGGGCCAACTGGCTCCTCGGGTCGAGACATCAGCCTGTCGGGACACCCGTACCGGTCGCACCACGCCGTCGAGCGCACAGCCGCATGACACACGGAGGGTCCAGCACTCCCCTCCGGCACTACATGCCTCACCTCTGGCCTCCGGGGCGCTCCCACGAAGGCGGGCCGACCGGCCCCCTGAGGAGGTCCGACGGCACCTGCCGCTTCGTCCGCGCCGGTCGGATGCTGGAAATGTGCTCCAGTGCGACACCCGGCAAGGCGACACCCGACAGAGGAGGCCGGCGTCATGGCCCGCTTCGTGTACGACTTCGCAGAAGGCGGCCGCGACCTGGCCGAGCTGCTCGGCGGCAAGGGCGCCAACCTCGCCGAGATGACCCGGCTGGGTCTGCCGGTCCCGCCGGGCTTCACCGTGACCACGGACGCCTGCCGGGCCTTCCTCTCCCGGCACCGAGCCGCCCGGTCTGATCGCGGAGGTCTCCGACCACCTGACGGCCCTGGAGGAGGCCGCCGGACGGCGGCTGGGACAGCCTGACGATCCGCTGCTGCTGTCCGTGCGCTCCGGGGCGCGGTTCTCCATGCCCGGCATGATGGAGACGGTCCTCGACATCGGTCTCAACGACGCGTCCGTCCTCGGCCTGGCGAAGGTCTCCGGCAACGAGCGCTTCGCCTGGGACTCCTATCGCCGTCTCGTGCAGATGTTCGGCAGTACGGTCATGGGCGTCGACAGTTCCCTCTTCGAAGGCGTCCTGGACGACCTGAAGCGGGCACGGGTCGCCGCGAGCGACCTGGAGCTGACGGCGGCGGATCTGGCCACGCTCGTAGAGTCGTACCAGGATCTCGTCCGCCGAGACCGGCGAGTACTTCCCGCAGTCACCGGCCGAGCAGTTGCGGCGGGCGGTGCTCGCCGTCTTCGAGTCCTGGAACGGCGAGCGCGCCCGGATCTACCGCCGCCGTGAGCACATCCCCGACGACCTCGGCACCGCGGTGAACGTGCAGACCATGGTCTTCGGCAATCTCGGCACCGATTCCGGCAGCGGTGTCGCGTTCACCCGGGACCCGTCCACGGGCCGGCCCGGCCTGTACGGCGACCACCTTGCGATCGCGCAGGGCGAGGACGTCGTCGCGGGCATCCGCAACACCGTACGGCTGACGGCTCTCGCGGAGCTGGATCCGGTGTCGTACGACCGGCTCCGCGCCCACATGACGACACTGAAGTCGCACTACCGGGATCTGTGCGACATCGAGTTCACCATCGAGCGCGGGCGGCTGTGGATGCTTCAGACCCGGGTCGGCAAGCGCACCGCCGAGGCCGCGTTCACCATCGCCGCGGAGCGGGCCGACGAGTGCCTGATCACCCCGGACGAGAGTCTGGACCGGGTCGGCGGGGAAGGTCTCGCCCGGCTGATGTTCCCCCGGTTCGACACCTCTGCCGTGGGCGAGGTCCTCGCGCACGGTCTGCCGGCCTCCCCCGGCGCGTCCGTGGGCGCCGCGGTGTTCGATTCGGCCGAGGCGGTTCGACGGGCCGCGGCGGGCGAGAAGGTCGTCCTGGTGCGTCGGGAGACCACCCCGGACGATCTGCCCGGCATGATCGCCGCGCAGGCGGTGCTGACCAGCCGCGGCGGCAAGACCAGCCACGCGGCCGTCGTCGCCCGGGGCATGGGCACGGAGTGCGTGTGCGGGGCCGAGGAGATCACGGTGGACACCGAGGGGCGCAGGTTCACCGTGGGGGCAACCGTGGTCGAGGAGGGCTCGGTCGTCTCCGTCGACGGCTCGGACACCCGCGACCTGGCTACTGACGAGGCATCAGTCTTGACCTGCGGGAAGGCGGGCGCGACGCGCCTGGGCTTCGCCCTTCTGTTCAAGTACTACACCTGCTCTGAACCACTTCACCCGAGGGCGCTACGACTTCCCGGACTAGGTAGTCGGCCGCGTCGCCCGGCAGGCTCCGTTCAACAATCGCCCTCAGCGGGGGCGCTGGTGGTGCGGGTTGCTGCGATTGTCTGCAGGCCGTGGTCGATGAAGGTGATCATCCAGGTGAAACTGTCGTCGATATCAGTGCTGAACTGGAACCCGCCGACCACTTCCAGGGAGGCGAATCCGTGCAGAACGGTGCGCAGCATCCGCAGCGCGTGGATTTCCTGGCTGGGATCGATCCGATACCCGCGCAGCATGGCTGCCCAGGAGGCGACGACCCGGTTGCTGGCTGCGATGAGTGGGTCGTCCGCCCCGGTCGGGCACGCGGCGTTGGCCGCCGCGTACCGGCCGGGGTGCTCCTTGACGAACGTCCGCATCGCCTGCGCGCCGGCGATCAGGGCGTCACTGCCGGCCCGGCCCTGGGTGGCGTCGCGGATGGCGTCGGCGCACTCGTTCATGGCCAGGACGGCGATCCGGTGGGTGACGTCGGCCTGGCCGGTGACGTGCTTGTACAGCGAGGGGGTCTTGACCCCGAGCCGCTCGGCGAGCAGGCCCATGCCGAACTGGTCGAAGCCGATCTCGTCGACCAGTTCGGCGCCTGCCTCGGTGACCGCTGCCGCCGTGAGTCCGGCCCTAGGCACTGGTAGCCGTCTTTGCCATGAACGCCAGGGCCAGCGCGAGGACCTGATCGGGTGTCTGGGCGTGCGGGTAGTGTCCGGCGCCGTCGATCACAACCAGCTCACCGAGACCGGCGGGCAGGTCGGCGATAATCTTCTCCCCCTCGGCGCGGGGGTCAGCCCAGTCGGGGTCGAGACTGCCTTCGATTATCAGGACCGGGCAGGTGACGTGGGCCAGTTGGGCGCCGGCGTCGCCAGGGTTGGCCTTGCACATGGCCTGCAAGGCCGCCATCCGACCGGGCTCGTCCAGCTTGGCCTTGATGCGAGCGAGTTCGCCGTTCCAGTCGGCGGGCTTAACCGGGTACGCGACGTCGAGGTACTTGATCCAGTTCGCCAGGCGTCCGCGGACGATGACCTGCGCCATCTGCGTGTACCCGGTCCGGAAACGCTTGACCCGCATCAGCCCGCCCAGGTCGACCGGCTGCGCGCGAGTGAACGGGGCCAGTTCGACGACGCCACATATCACGTCAGGTGCGGTGGCGGCGGCAATGGTCGCAGCGCCCCCGCTGATCGACTGCCCGATGATCACGGCCGGGCCGCCGAGGTGGCGCACGACGGCGACCAGGTCGCCGGCGATGTCGGTGCGGCTGTAGCCCTCCCAGCCGAGGCTGGAGTCGCCGCACCCGCGGATGTCAACGTTGGCGACCCGGTAACCGGCGGCGGCCAGGCCGGGGACGAGGAAGCGGTAGGAGTGCCGACTGTCGCCAATCCCGTGCGCAAGGACAACCAGGGGGCCTTCCCCGGTCACGTCGAAGGCGATGGTGTTGTCGCCGATTTCCAGGTACTCGGTCATGTCGTCCTCCATGGTGGCTAACGCGATTACCCAAAGGCTAGCGTCATTAGCAACGTGGGTCAACACCCCAGCCGTACAGGACAAAGACGCGGATGCGCGTTCCCGTTCGACACCGTCCCGCGCGAACCACACCTGTGCCTCGTGTGGAGGGAGAGAGGTATCAGCGTGCCGGGAGACGTCCTGGCGGCGACCACCTGGCGTGGCACCTCGGCGGAGCCACCGGCTCCTGGGCTTGTTCCCACTCATCCATCGTGAGGGCGGGTTCAGACAGTGGCTGAACTCCGTTCTGAGGGGAGCGCAAGCCGTCGACGATGAGAGCGAGGTAACGCCTCCACAGTTCGGTGCGCACAGCGTGCATGTGCTCGCTCACGGCTCCGAGCATGCGCTGGATGAGTGGGAAGTCCATTGGCGTGATGTCGCTGCGGGCTCTGCCCTCATTCTGGGCGAGCTCGATGACAGCGCCGGCCGCAGGCATGGGGCGCTCAGCACGCGTGCACAGCCGCTATGTCCGCACGCTGGGCGACCTCGCTCTCGGTGGCCGCCCGGTGCCTGTCGGCCTGTCGGTGCGGCCGTTGTTTTGCGACAGCCCCCGCTGCGGTCGTCGGACGTTCGCCGAGCAGGTCGACGAGCCGACGGTGCGCTACCAGCGCCGCACTCCGCTTCTGCAGCATCTAGACGAGTAGTTTCGATGTGGCTCAGTGGTCGTAGGCGATGAGTGATCTGGTGATGGGTGCGCCGATGGTGCGGTTGTGTCAGATCGCGCAGGTCGTCCTCGGAGTCGACGGTGGCCCTGCTGCCCGAGGCGGTACGTGGTCTTGCGGTGGTCACCGGGAACCCGGTGCGCCCGCAGGTGCTGACCGGGCATGCGGACAAGGCGGTTGAGGCGCTGGGGCTTCACGGTTTCGACCGGCAGCTGCATGAACGGCACGATCACCTACAGCCGCACCAACGACGTCGAGAAGGTACGGAAGCTCATCGTCGCCATCCACGTCGAGGTGCGCGGCGAGTTCGGGCTGATGGGCGAACCCTTCTATGCCCCGGACCGGTTCAGCGACCGTCTGACGACGTACGCTTCTCGGCCGGGATGAGAAGCGGTCATCGGCTACTCGGGCGACGAGCCGATCGGGTACGTGTTCGCCGTGCCGCTGGGCCCAGACACGGGCTGGTGGAAGTCGGAGAAGGAGCCGCTCCCCGCCGAGTACACCGCCGAGGACGGGGCCAGAACGCTCGCGCTGAACGAGATCCTCGTACGGAAGCAGTGGCGGGCGCCCACGGCCAGGGCGCGGCGCGCGCCCTCCATGAGAAGCTGCTCAGCCAGCGACAGGAGCAGCGGGTCACGCTGCTGGTCAACCCAGCCCGGTCGGAGGGACGACTCAAGACCGTGTACGAGTCGTGGGGCTACAAGCAGGTGGGAAGCCAGCAACCCTTCGCTGACTCCCCGGTGTTCGCGTCGATGATGCGCGCCCCCCTACGCTAGCCCTCCGACGTCTCCAGGCCGGTGTCCTCCCCCGCCCGGGCCTCCACGACAGCCGCGCGCGCGGCGCCGCCAAACATCGGAACGGCGTCGAGCGGGTCCCTCGGGAACGGTCCAACAGACCAGGCATGCCCTCCTGCTCGAACCGCCGCCGCCAACTGTTCAAAGTCCGGCGAGAGGTGCCATACCGGGCCGCGACCTCACCGATCGGAGATCCGCTGAGCACTTCGCGGACAGCCCGGTAGCGGTACTCGGCCAACTGCTGCACATCCACGATTTCGACGGAAGCACACTGCCGCACCGGCAGTTGGGAGACGGCGAACGTTCAGCCGAAGGTGTTAACCGTGTCCAGAGTACGAACGGTCAAGCATCTCCGAGACTGCACACCGACATGCTGCTGCCGTGATCGGTACGCGCATGCCGGGCAGGCCGTCCCGCACAGCGCTCGCGCTGCGTCGTGAGGGACCGTGTGGAGTTCGCACAGATCATTCCGCCTCGTTGTCGTACCCGCATGTGACGATGCTGGAGGGAGGCGAGTGACGTGGCAATCGGGTGGGACCGCATCGGGCGGCCGGCCTTCGACCGGTATGTCGAGGCGCTGCTGCACCGGATGTTCGATGACAGCGGGCCGGTGATCGTAGTCAAAGGGCGCGGCGGCGACGATGGCATCGATGTGCAGGTCGGTCTGCGGATCTTCCAGCTGAAGTACCACCCGGATGGCTTCCCCGGTTCACTCAAGGGCCGCCGCGCTTCGATCAAGAAGTCGTTCAACCGGGCCTTGGCCCACAAGCTGGATGAGCGCGCCCTTTTCCCCGGCCGCGGCCGTATCGCCCATCCCGCCTGTCTCTTACTCCTTCACTCCAGGCAGGAGAATCACCTGATATCGGCGCTGGGACTGCTCACGCAAACCAACCGGCCGTTATCAAAACTCCACGTGCTGACACATCCACGTCGAAAAATCAATACCGACAAACCGATACAGCTCAACAGGTCTACGCGGGCGGGGCCTGAACGGAGGGGCGGGTCCGGAAGCCCACGGTGTCCGGACGCGATGCTGTCACCTTCGCCTTTCCCATGAAGATTTGCCGCCCGGGTCCCGTGTCTGGGATCTTGTCCGGGGCGGCGATCTCAAGCAACGCGCTCAGCCGTCGGCACCACTCGCCTCGACCCCAACCCAGGCCTACTGGTGGAGCCGTGGCCAAGCCGCGAGCAGCGGATCCTCGGACTGTCCATGGCCATACGAAGAAGGAGAAATAGCGTGAACACCGAAAAGGTTACGGCTCGACGTCTTACAGCCGAGGAAGTCTCAGAATTGGGCCTCCAGGAGGAAATCTTCGTCTCGGCAGAGCTGGACGATCTTTCTCTCGACTGCTACGCTCCGGCCTTCCTCACGAAGCCGGGAAAGTATTTCGATGGAGGATCCTACATCGCAAGGACAATTTTCGGCAAGGAAATTCATGTTCTTCCGAGCAACGTTGAAGAGCGTGGGATCTGGGTTGCCGACGAGGCTGGGGAAGAAATCGAGGTTCTCCAGAGTGCCGGCGTCCTCCTGAACCTCGCTCTCTTCGTGCCCAACGGGAACAACGAATCTCTGGAGTCGCTCTACACCGCAGCAAGAGAAGCGTTCGGCGCGGGAATCGTTCAGCGCTGGAACGAGGAAGTCGTGGCGGTGCCGGACGTCAAGGTCGACCTGTTCGAAGAGCCGGCCCGCGGGCGAAAGAGCACGAGCAGCCAGAACCGCGACCGCCGCGCCTTGGACATCTACCCCACCCGAGTGCGGTTCATAGAGCCCAGCGCCGGCTGGAAGTTCATCGTCGAACCGCACCAGGAAACCATCGACGACACCCCGACGATCTGAGCTGACAGCAGCCCGGAGAAGGTACGCCGACGGCGGCGAGGACCAGGCGCTGGAGCTCGGCCGGCTCCAGCGCTTCGACTTCCCACTGGACCGGGTGACGAGGGTCGAAGCCGTAGCGGCGGGCGAAGGCCGGCCACCTCGGGTCGCCGTGCTTGCCCTCGGTTGCGGGCAGCTCGTAGGCGACCGCCCGGTGGTAGGTCAGCAGCACCCGCTCGGTCCGGCTACAGCATCCCGTACGGGCCACCCAGTCCCGTTCGATGTCCTCGCCGGGGCAGTCGAAGTCACCGACCACGACAAGAACGGCTTCGCGCTGCCCCGGGTGACGCGGACGACGTCGGCGTACGACTGGGAGCTGAAGCCGCGGACCATGAGCACCGGGACGCCCGTTTCGGCGAGCCAGCCGGTGAGCTGCTGGCGCAGGGTGTCTTTCTCCACGGCTACGTACAGGGCGTGCTCCTGGCCCTCGGTGCGGTCGAGGCGATACCAGTCGCGCAGCTGCGTCTCGTTGACGTCGTCGGCGATCGGCCTGGTGGCGTTCCGGGGGAGGGTTTCGCCGAACGGCACGTCCAGGTAGTAGCTGTGGGTCGGGCCGCGGTGGTCGGCGCGCAGCTGCGCGAGCATGTCGTAGAGAATGCCTTCGACCACAACGTGGAATCCGGCGTCCAGGGCGTAGCGGGCGGTCAGGTCGATCAGGCCGATGTTCACGGCACCGGACCGGTCGCACTCCCGGAGCACGATGCGGTGGAGGTTGTCCTGGCCGACCAGGGCCAGGCCGCGGCCGAACTGCTCACGCAGGCCGACCGCGACGGACGACTTCCTTGAGGCGCTGTTGCCGCAGACCACGACCAGCCGGGTTTCTTCGGTGGCCACCATCAGGGCCCTCACGTTGATTCTTCTTTGGCGACCCGGACTCGCGCAGTACCTGCGCCCTGGACAGAACGGCACCCACGCCGGCCGCGGCCGCTCCGGAGCGAGCGGAGCGGCCGCGGCCGGCGTGATGGTCGGCGGGCCATAACGGGCGTGGGCCCCGTGAGCGTCAGCGGGCCGTGCCGAAGTCCTGCGTCCAGTAGTTGCCGGGCTGCGCCACCCCCACACCGATCTCCTTGAAGCCGCAGTCCAGGATGTTGCGCTTGTGGCCGGCGCTGGCCATCCAGCCCGCCATGACCTGCTCGGGCGTGGAGTACCCGTACGCGACGTTCTCGCCGTAGGTGCTCCAGAGGTAGCCCGCGCGCGTGATCCGCTGTCCCGGGTCGGACCCGTCGGAACCGGTGTGCGACATGGTGTTGTGGCTCGCCATGTCCGCGCTGTGGGCCTGGGCGGCCTGCGAGAGCTTCGCGTTCAGGGTGACCGGGGAGCAACCGACCTTGGCGCGTTCGCTGTTGACCAGGGCAACCACGCGGGCGACGGCGGGGGTCGCTGTGCCTGCGGCGGGAGCCGTGATGGTGGGCGGCTTCGGTGAGGCGGTCGTCGAGGGAGGCACGGCGGTCGGCTTCGGCGCGGCGGCGGTCCTCGTCGGGGCGGGCGGGGTGGTCGCCTTCGAGACGGGCGCCTTGGACTTCTCCGGGGCGGGCGCCTCAGTCCTGGGAGAGGTCGTCGGCGAGGCCGAGGGCGAAGCCGTCGCCGTGGGCTTCGCGGTCCGGACGTCCCGCCCCCGGTGCCCGTCCCAGGACGCCTTCCTCCCGTCCGTCCGGTGTCCGTCCCAGGACGCTTTCCTCCCGTCCGTCCAGGGACCGCTGGACGTGGCGGTGGTGGCCTCGGCTCCTTCGTCGCCCATGCACGCCATGGCGGCCGACGGCACCGCCACCGCGCCCATCGCCAGGACGGCGACGACTATGGGCCGGCGGCGCGTCTTCCTGCCGTGCTTCCGGTGGTTCCTCATGCGGACCTCGTTCGGTCGACTCTCCTTGCGCCTCCGGCGGGCTCGGTTTCGCACAGACACTGCGCTTGAGCTGCGGGGACGCCTTGCGGGGCCGTCATTGTTAAAAGCTGCGGGAGGGTACGACAACGGGGGCTTCAACTACCTCACCTAGTAGGCGAGGGCACCCTTGAGTCCGGCCCGGGATTGTGCCGGGCCGCCGCGCCGGACGCCGTCGGCGCCTCACACTCCGTCAGAAGGGCGGCAGAGGCGGTCCGGCGGCTCGAGGCCGGTGACCCGGGCCGGTGACCCCGGCCGAGATGCCGCGTATGCCTGCTTCCATATGTCAGATCCGCCTATATCAGCCACACGCCACGTACTATCGCGGCACGTTGATGAGGACCGGGCGTGTGAGGGATGTCACCGACTTTCCCCACAACCCTTTCAATGCCCGGCGGGGGGCAGTCAGGCGGCAATGACCGTGCGCAGGAGCGCGTCGAGGTCGCCGGCGTAGGTGCCGTGACGTCGTCGACCACGCCTACCGCCAGGCCATCACCGCCGCTCGCGGCCGCCTGGACGCCGAACGCCACCTCGCGGCGCTGGGCGACGAACACGCCCTCGCCTCGGTCGCCGTGTAAAGGCAAGAGGACAACACCGGGACATCCGGTGGAAGGCATCCACTGCGACGTGGATGCTGCCAGAACCGATGCTGAGCGCCGCCGTGCCCGAGCCCGATCTACGGCCGGGCTGCGCTGTGGAGCCCAGTGGGACGGGTTCCGGACGCTGGTCTCCGTCGCGCAGGGTGACCGCACAGGCCGGACGCCGCCCGCCCTCGAGGGTGTGCCGGCGGCTGGGCAGCAGCACGGCCTGTCCGTCGGCGGGCTCGTCACCGAACTGCGGGCGCACCTCGGTCAGCCACCACGCCAGCAGCCGGTCCACCCCGTCGATGGCCGGCACCAGGTCGGCGGCGTACGCCAGGGCGCGGTCGACGTCGCCGAGCTCCCGGTGGATCCCGATCCCCCGATGCCCGAAGTACGTCTCTTTTCAGCCATTCCCCTATAACGCCCCTGTACGGAAAGGTACTTCCGTACGGGAGCACGCGCCTGACATCTTGCATCCACCACTCGTTTCGTACGGCCCCGCCGGTGCCCTCGGCACGGCCGGGCCGTCTCCGGAGGATGCATTGATACCCCACATATCCAGCAGACCTAGACGCACGCTGGTGCTGGCGGCCACGCTCGGCACCGCCCTCGCGTTCGGCGCGCCGGGCGCCCTCGCGGGCACGCTCCCCGTCGCCTCCTCCACCGCACCGGCCACCAAGGCCCACGCTCCGGCCGCCGTGCCGGCTTCCCAGAGTGCGACCTGGGTGGCCGGCACGCGTGCCTACCTTGTGATCACCGCGCCCGGTGACAGTTCGGCGGTCCGCTCCGCGATCGCGGCCAACGGCGGCACCGTCTTCTCGAGCTTCGACGCCATCGGCGTGATCGTCGCCCACTCGGCGTCCAGCGGATTCGCCGCCACCCTGCGCGGCGTCGCCGGCGTCCAGCAGGTAGGCGCCACGCGTACCTCGGACGTCCCGGCCGACGCCTACAACCCGGCGCTCCCGGCCAATCCGGCTCAGGCCTCGACCCCGGCCGGAGAACCGGTCCGGGCCGACATGAGCCAGATCAAGGCCGACCAGGCCTGGGCCGTGAACCCGGGCTCCGCCGCCGTCACGGTCGGCATCCTGGACACCGGTGTGGACGACCAGCACCAGGACCTGGCGCCCAACTTCAACGCGGCCGACTCGGTCTCCTGCGCCTACGGCAAGCCCGACACCCGTGCTGGCGCCTGGCGGGACGTCGACACGCACGGCACCCACGTAGCGGGCACCATCGCCGCGGCCAAGAACGGCAAGGGCGTCGTCGGCGTGGCCCCCGGGGTGAAGATCGCCGCGGTCCGGGTCGCCGAGCCGGGCAACTCCTTCTTCTTCGCCGAGAACACCATCTGCGGCTTCGTCTGGGCCGGTGACCACGGCTTCAAGGTCACCAATAACAGCTACTACACGGACCCGTGGCAGTTCAACTGCCCGGACAACATCGACCAGGCCGCCATCATCGAGGGCGTCAAGCGCGCCCAGGAGTACGCCGAGGGCAAGGGCTCCCTCCAGATCGCCGCCGCGGGCAACGAAAACTACGACCTCGCCCACAAAACGACCGACTCCGCGAGCCCGAACGACTCGACGCCGGCCACCCGCACCATCACCAACGCCTGCCTCGACATCCCGACCGAGCTGCCGGGCGTGGTCACGGTCGCGGCCAACGGCACGGGTGTCACCAAGGCCTCGTTCTCCAACTACGGGCAGGACGTCATCGACGTCGCGGCGCCGGGCAGCAACGTGTACTCCACCGTCCCCGGCGGCGGCTACGGCAGCAAGAGCGGTACCTCGATGGCCACCCCGCACGTGGTCGGCGTGGCGGCACTCATCGCCAGCGCCAACCCGGGCATCACCCCGGCGCAGATCCGCGCCAAGCTGGCCGCCCAGGCCAACGACATCGCCTGCCCCTCGGACAGCCGCTGCACGGGCACAACGGCCAACAATTCGTTCTTCGGCGAAGGACAAGTCGACGCCCTCAAGGCCGTCGGGACCACCCCGCCGCCCGGCAAGTACTTCGAGAACCTCGCGGACTTCGCCATCAACGACAACGCGACCGTGGAAAGCCCGATCGCCGTAACCGGCGTGACCGGCAACGCCCCGGCCACCCTCAAGGTGGGCGTGGACATCAAGCACACCTACATCGGTGACCTGAAGGTCGACCTGGTGGCGCCGGACGGCACCGTCTACACGCTGCACAACCACGCCGGCGGCAGCGCCGACAACATCGCCCAGACCTACACCGTAAATGCCTCCTCGGAGGTCGCGAACGGCACCTGGAAGCTGCGCGTCAACGACAACGCCGCCTCCGACACAGGCAAGATCGACGCCTGGAACCTGACCTTCTAGCGCAAGGCCCGGCAACGCCCACGTACAACACGCACTGCGCCGGCGACAGCTCCTTGCCCGCGGCCACGGACAAGGCGGGCCGCGGTCTGTTCGGCCAGGGCTGCGAACTGCTGGGTGGCAGAGGGCATGTGGGCCTCGGCAGCGGTGAACGCCGCGGTCGGGGCCCATACGCCGGAGACGTCCAGGAAGGCCGCGAACGGCCTGGGACCGGCGTCCAGCTCACCGTGCGCCTCCCTGAGGAGCTGCAGGGCCGTGTCCGCGCTGACCGTACGGGCAGCGGGGCCGCGGCTGCGCGCGCCGCGGCCCCGAGGAGTGCCGGCCGGCTCGACCTGCTGACACCCGCGCGGCGGCGCAGAGGGCGCGGCCGAGGGTCTGACCGGCGCCCCCGAAGGTCTGTCCGGCGGCATCGAGCCGCGGCAGGATCACCCGGCGACCTGATGGAAGCGCTCGCGGGCGCACCACCCCATCAGCGAGACCCGCAACGCGCCATGCGCCGCATGGTCAAGGAAGCCAACAGCCTCGGACTGACACTCCGCTTCGATCCCATTACAGCGATCTGACCTGCACGATTGACTCTATTTTCGTGTCAGTCCCCGCAGCAGTGAGGGCTGGGGACGACCCAGCAGGAGGTGCCCAACCGTGCATCAGACCCGATCGATGTGGGCTGTGACGGTGACGCGGTCCAATCGACGGGGGACTGCGCGAGACCCTGCACGGCATCAAGAAAGCAGTCGAACAGGCAGATAGCTGGCAATTACCCTCCGAAGCCGCACGGCTGTCCAGCCAACCAGACGATGCTCCGCACCACCAACACGCCCCCCACGTAGCCCGGTCCCGCGCCCCCTCCGGCGCAGCCCTTCCCCCGACTCAGTGAAGGGCCCGCGCCCCGCGGTTCGGAGGCGGACCCTTCTACCGGTGCTTCAGTGCTTGTCGCGCTTGCCGGGCATGGACTGCTTGGCGTCGTCCATGGCCTCCTTGGCCTTGCCCTCCGCCTGCTCCATCTTGCCCTCGGCCTTCATCCGGTCGTTGCCGGTGGCCTTGCCCATCGCTTCCTTCGCTTTGCCCTTCATCTTGTCGCCCTTGCCAGCCATGTCTTGCTCCTTACTGAAGAGAACCGGTGACGCTGCCAAAATAGAACTTAAATGCAGATACCGCCCGGCAACTGATCCGCGGAAGCCTGCCCGGAGCATGCGAGGGCCTAGGCGCTGCTCGGTGGAAACGCATACGCCGTGACACCGATGCCAACCAACCCTCTCTGACGCGGGTGGGCACCCGAGCCGAACAACCGGAAAGACCCTCTGGGCCGAGCGCAGCTCACGGCGCCGCACGGACATGACGGCGGCGCTCTGGGAGGTCGCGCTGATCCGCCTGGCCAAGCTGGGCACCGTCAACTGGCAGATCGACTAGCGCTCCGGAGAATCGATCCTAGGCTCGGTCGGCCGCCAAGCTGCGCGTCAACACGGACGCGTGATTCAACGAAGATGCCGCCGCCCACAACGCGCACCAGGGTCAGGCGCGGGCATACCCCGGTGATCCGGGTGCGCGGATGCTCCCGGCGCCGCTTCTCGTCGCCGCTCTGGCCTGCTACAGGCAGGGCGAACGCTCCCGCCTGATCTCCCGGCCCAAACGGCACGTCGATCACAAGCGGGCGGCAGACGCGGTTTTCTGCTGGACGGACTGCTGCGACCTGCTGCCGCTGCCCACCGACAACTCGGCGCATCGATCGTGCTCGTCTGGGACAAATTGAACGTGCACAAGGACCGCCGGCCGCGAGAGTTCAGCGACTCTCAGGAGCAAGTGACCTCCCGCCTGGCACGCGGAACTGCGCGTTTAGCGGCGCGGGGCCAATCCTTAAGCCACGCTTGCAGGGGTACCCGGCACGGATGACAAAAAATGACTCTCCTAGGCAAAACAAGCGAACCGGTCAGAGTGATGTGGCGACGCCCGACGAGGCCGTCGGCCCCGGGCCCGAGGTGGAGGAGCGCGCTCCGGATACGCCGGCGGAGCTACCCCGGCAGGCGTGGGGCAAGGTCCTCACCGGGAGTCTTCGGGAGTTCCAGAAGGATGAGCTGACCGACCGGGCCGCGGCGCTGACGTACTACGGAGTGCTCGCATTGTTCCCGGCGCTGCTGGCCCTGGTTTCCCTGCTGGGCATCACAGGCAAGTCGACCGCGGACAAGGTGCTGGACAATATCAACCAGCTGGCCCCCGGCTCGGCCCGCGACATCCTCACCCGTGCGGTTGAACAGCTGCAGGGCAACGCCGGCATCGGATCGATCGCAGCCATCGTCGGACTGATGGTCGCGGTGTGGTCCGCCTCCGGCTACGTCGCCGCGTTCATCCGCGCCGCGAACGCGGTCTACGACATGCCGGAAGGCCGTCCGGTGTGGAAGGTCTTGCCGGTACGTCTCGGTGTGACGATCGTGCTCTTGCTGCTGGCCGTGGCCAGCGCGCTGATCGTGGTCTTCTCCGGTGGTGTGGCCCGTCACGCGGGCGCCACGCTGGGCATCGGGGATACCGCGCTGACGGTGTGGTCGATCGCCAAGTGGCCCGTCCTGGTCCTCCTGGTCACCGTCATGATCGCCATCCTGTACTGGGCGTGCCCGAACGCGAAGGTGAAAGGCTTCAAGTGGATCACCCCGGGCAGCTTCCTGGCCCTGCTGATCTGGATGATCGCCTCCGCCGGATTCGCTTTCTACGTAGCCAACTTCGGCTCGTACAACAAGACCTACGGCACCATGGCCGGCGTCGTCATATTCCTGGTGTGGCTGTGGATCAGCAACCTGGCCATCCTTTTGGGTCTGGAATTCGACGCCGAGGCGGTGCGCCAGCGGGCTATCGCGGGGGGCATGTCACCGCGGAGCGAGCCCTACACCCAGCCCCGCGACACCCGGAAATGGGACGCGGAAGACCGACGACGCCTCGAAGATGATGATGAGTAGCCGGCCCTGGTGAGTCATACCGGAAGTACCATCGGCGAGCGCTGCCTCAACCGCGCCCCACAATTCTCGCGCAGCATGCCGTCCCGAAGACCCTGAGTGGGAGAAGCACCGGCCCATATCGTTTTGGAAGTGTGCATCGCCACTCCGGGGACACTCACCGTTCATGAGACTGGCAGCAGAGATCAGCGAGATGGACCGCCAGCTTACGCAGCAGGCAGCCGGCCATATCGCGCCCAGCATCGGGCGGGTGCTCTCGGCGGTCGAGGAGACCGCAGAGGGCAGCAAGCTGTGGTTCGGCACGGCAGTGGTGATCGCGACCCTCGGCAAGAGACGCGGACGGACGTCCGCCGCCGCAGGCCTTGTCGCACTCACTGTCGCGCAGCTGGTCTCCAACGGAGTGTGCAAGATGCTGGTCGACCGGCCCCGGCCGCCCAAAGAGTCAATCCCGCACGACGAGGTCGAAGACCGTCCCGACTCGTCCTCCTTCCCTTCCGGGCACACCGCGGCCGCCTTCGCATTCACCGCCGCCATAGCGCCCACCATGCCGCTGGCGGGGATCTTGTGCGCGCTGCCGGCGGCCCTCGTGACGGTCGAACGGGTCCAGTCAGGAGCCCACTACCCCACCGACGTCGCCGCCGGGGCCCTCATCGGCCTCACCGCCGCGCGGCTCACCCGACGTCTGCTGCCCAACTGCTGAAACATCGGTCAGAGCCGTCCTTTCGTTTTCCGCAGAGCGTTGCTCGCGTAGTAACAGACATTTACCCCCCTTGAACGCGCTATTGGGGGTACTCAAGCCGATCAGGGTCCGGCCTGACGCTGTCGGCCCCAGAACAAAACGAGCGGGAGATGATCGCGTGTCTTCGGTACGACCGTCCAGTCCAGGCCCCAGCGGCGACGCAAACGGGGCGCACGCACCGGTGGGCGAGCTGGTTCAGCAGGCGTCCCAGCAGCTGACCGAGTTGGTGCGCAGCGAGATGAGACTGGCCCAGGCCGAGATGAAGGAGAAGACAAAGCGCTACGGCAAGAGCGGAGGCCTCTTCGGGGGTGCCTCCCTGGTCGGCTTGCTGATGCTGCAGGCGCTCGTCGCCACCGTGATCGCCGCCCTGGCCCTGGTGCTGCCCGTATGGGCCGCAGCTCTCGTCGTCACAGCCGCCCTCGGCGTGATCGCTGCGATCCTGGCCCTCGGCGGAAAGAAGCAGGCCGACAAAGCGGCCCCCCTCACACCCCAGAGCACGATCGAGAACGTGAAGGCCGACGTGGCCGAGATCAAAGGGAGCGCACACCGATGACCGACACGCCCGCCGACCAGAAGGACACCCCCACCCCCGCCGAACTTCGCCAACAGATCGAAGAGCGGCGCCACGCCCTCGGGGAGACCGTCCAGGCCCTCGCGGACAAGACCGACGTCAAAGCGCAGTCCCGGCAGAAGGCCACCGAGCTGAAAAAGCAGGCCGCCGCGAAGGCCGGCGAACTCCAATCCAAGACCGCGCAGGCATCCGCACGACTGCGGAACAAGCTGCCCGACCCCGTGAAGGACAGGGCCGCCCAGGCTGCCGGGCAGATCCGCACCAGGGCAGCACAGGCCGGACAGATGTGGGAAGACAAGGCGCCCGAGCCCTTGCGTCGGAAGACCGCCCAGGCGGGCCAGTCGGCGCGGGACAACCGCACTCTGATCCTTGCAACAACCGCGGGCGTTGCCGCGCTGTGGCTGGTCAGCGGCCGCAGAAGGAGCTGAGCAGATGAAAGCCTCAAAGATCGCCTACAAGCCCGTCGGGCTCGCCCTGGGAGCCGTCAGCGGAATGATCGCCGGCGCCGCTTTCAAACAGGCCTGGAAAGTAATCGGACACGACCAGGACGCACCGGACGCCACCGACGAAGAACGCGGCGGGGTCGAAGTCCTCCTGGCCGCCACCCTGCAAGGCGCCATCTTCGCCCCCGTCAAAGCCGCCGTCGACAGCGCATGCTTGTTCTTGGTCGCTCGCAGGTCGAGTCCCTGCTCGACATGGACTCGCTGATCGATGCCCTGGCCTCGGCGATGGCAGACTTCAGTGCGGGCCGCGCCTCGGTACCCGACCGCGTCGCCGCCCAGGTACCCGCACGCGATGGATTCCTGGCGGCCATGCCGGGCTTCCTGCCGTCGGCCGGGGTGCTCATGACCAAGCTGGTGTCCCTCTTCCCGCACAACGACGGGGCACGGCTGCCTACACATCAGGCGCTGATCGTGGCGTTCGATCCGGACACCGGCGAGCCCGCTGCCGTGCTGGACGGTACGGCCATCACCGCAGCGCGAACCGGCGCCTGTTCCGCCCTGTCGGCGCGACTGCTGGCCCGCGAGGACGCGACGGTGCTGGCAGTGCTGGGCACCGGCGTGCAGGCGCGGTCCCACGCCCGCGCGATCTGCCGGGTCCGCCCGATCCGGCTGATCCGCGTGGCCGGCCGGGACCCGGCGAAAGCCGCTGCCCTGGCCGATGAACTGTCAGAAGTACTGGAGACCGAAGTTCGGGCCGTGTCCAGCTACGCCGAGGCGCTCGACGGCGCGGACATCGCCGCCGCGACCACGCACGCTGTCGAACCCGTGATCCGCCGCCCCTGGCTGACCCCCGGGGTGCACATCACCTCCGTGGGGTACAACCCGGCCGGCCGCGAGATCGACGACGCCACGGAGGACACCGTGAGCAAGCCCCGCCCGCAAGGCCCCGGGACCGGTGAGGGGCCGATGCAGAAGCCCGTACCGAGGGACCTGCCCGATCAGCAGGCGGCACCCGACGAGGACCCTTTGGACGTCGTCGGCGTACCCGGGCAGTCGGCCGAGAGCCGCCCGACCGGGGCGGAGCGCAGCGGCGCGGAAGGCGAAGCCGAGGAGCCCGACACAGAGGTACCCGACACGGACGAGTCGGGTACCGGCCGCAGGGGCGCCCCGCACTCCGGCAGCCCCCGCCCCGAGCAGCCGGTGCCGGACGAGCCGTCCGCCTGACAGGCGCGGCCGCCGCAGGCGCTCGGGCGGGTGACACGGGGGGCGAGGCCCGCGACCGCCGACCGAGACCGGCCGCCGGAAAGGAGTCACCGCGTGGGGAGACCAGGAGAAGGAGGTCGACCTGCGGTTCGGGGCCGAACGGTAGCCCGGCCGAAGAGACGCGGGGCGTTGTCGTGCGCGGGCTCAGCCCCTCGCGCGCCGATCCGTCCCGCCCGACCTCACGGAGGAGAAGACCGACATGGTGCAGATCGGGTACACGATGATGACCGAGCAGGCCGGCCCGCGCGAACTCGTCGACCACGTGGTCCACGCCGAGCGAGCCGGATTCGACTTCTCCGTCACGTCCGACCACTACTTCCCCTGGCTGGACTCCCAGGGACACGCCTCGTACGCGTGGAGCGTGCTCGGCGCGGCCGCGCAGGCCACCGAACGTATCCCGCTCATGACGTACGTGACGTGCCCGACGACCCGCTACCACCCGGCGGTCGTCGCCCAGAAGGCCGCCACCCTGCAACTCCTTTCCCAGGGACGCTTCCGCCTCGGACTCGGCTCCGGCGAGAACCTCAACGAGCATGTGGTGGGCGGCGGATGGCAGGCGGCGCATGTCCGTCTCGACATGCTGGAAGAAGCCGTGGAGATCATCCGGGCTCTCTTCGAGGGAGGTAACGTCAACCACCACGGCGTCCACTTCGACGTGGAGAACGCCCGACTCTTCGATCTGCCAGACACCCCGCCGCCGATCGGCCTAGCCGTCTCGGGCGACCACTCGTGCGAGATCGCCGGTCACCTCGCCGACCTCCTGATCGCCACGGAACCCGAACCGGAACTGATCTCCGCGTTCGACCGGCACGGCGGAGCCGGCAAGCCCAAGGTCGGCCAGCTTCCCGTCTGTTACGACACCGACCGGGACGCTGCGATCACCCGTGCCCACGACCAGTTCCGCTGGTTCGGCGGCGGCTGGCCGGTCAACTCCGAACTGCCCGGCCCGGACGCCTTCGCGAGCGCCACCCGATTCGTACGCCCCGAGGACGTGGCCGACTCCATACCCTGCGGCGACGACGTGGAGAGCGTCGTCGAGGCCGTACGGCCGTTCGTCGACGCGGGGTTCACCGAGGTCGCTCTGGTCCAGATCGGCGGGGACCACCAGGAGCCCTTCATGGAGTGGGCGGAGCAGAAGCTGCTTCCCGCCCTCCGCGACCTGTAAGAACGTGAGGACACCCGTCATGCCCACGAAGCGAGCCTCGATCTTCGATGTCGACGGAACCCTGGTCGACACCAATCATCTGCACGTCGTCACCTGGTGGGAGGCGTTCCGGCAGTCCGGACACCGTGTTCCCACACGCGAGGTGCACCGGGCGGTCGGCCTCAACAGCGACGACCTAATCGAACACCTGCTCGGCAAGGACCGAGACCCCGAGGACGACGGACAGCTCAAGGCCGCACACCACGCCCTCTACGCCACCTTCTTCGACCGGCTGCCCGCGCTGGAGGGCGCGGGCGAACTGCTGCGCGCGCTGGCCGGGCGCGGCTGGGAGATCGTCCTCGCGACCTCGGCGGGCGGCGCGGAACTCTCCGCTCTGCGCCGCGCCATCGACGCCGACGACGTCATCCTCGGGGCGGCCAGCGCGGACGACGTCCGTTCGGGCAAGCCCGCCCCCGACCCCGTCGCGCGGGCCAGGGAGCTCGCCGGCGTCCCGAGCGGACGGGCGATATTCGTCGGCGACACCGTCTGGGACATGAAGGCCGCCGCACGGGACGGGGTGACGTCCGTGGCGGTGCTGTCCGGCGGCATCCCCCGGGCCGACCTGGAGGAGGCGGGAGCCGGCGCGGTCTACCGGGACGTCGCGGATCTGCTCGACCACCTGGACACCGGCGCCTTCGCCGACCGGGAATGACGGCACCTGTCCCACCGCCGGGATCGGGGTACCCGGTGCTCGGCGACCGCCGGAGCACGCCACAGAGCCCCGGCCCGAGTCGGCTTGGGGATGGAGGTGCCATCGCTGATCACACAGGTCACGGCGGCGAGTTCGACCCCGCGCTTCCGGATGGCGAGGGTATCCAAGCGCTGCTCGAAGGCCGAGCCCGCCAGTGAGCACGCATTCCGCAACAGGTCAGACGTTGCTTCGCGCTACGTCGCGGTCCCTGCGGGCGCGCAGGCAACGGACCATTTCCTCCGCGTACGGAAGAGCGACACACAGGCCAACGCCTGCGGCGAGCGCCGTGAGGTAACCCGCAGGCAGGGGGCGCTCCTTGGGCACGAGCTTCCAGTCGTCCGCCTGGCCGCCGCTGCTGAAGGTTGCGCGGACCTGATCCCAGTGCAGGCACGCGGTGAAGGCGGCAGCTGTCACCGGCAACACCTCAAGGAAGCTGTGAACGTGCTGCTCAAGAGGCCGTACCTCGCGCTTGTCGGTGGCCAGCGACACGTCCCACAGCGCGGTGGCCCCGTGAGCCACAGCCGCGCCACCCATCAGCGACAGAACCAGCGGGTTGACCTTGGCAGTCAGTCCCGCGACGACCGGGATGCCTGCTTCGGTCATCATCAGGGCGTGCACCGCGGACTCCCGTACTCCACTGGTGTGCTCGATGTCCGAGCGGCGGTGCATCACCCAGTCCGCCACGGCGGGAACGAACCACAGGGGCAGAACGCCGTACAGCAGGAACCTGCGGTTGGCGTTCTCCACATCCTCGGCCTGGCCCGGAATGCGCAGCGCGGGTTGCGAACGCCAGCGCCGCCAGCGGGTGAGTGTCGAAGCGCGGTGGATGCTCATGGATTCCTTTCACGGCCGGATGGGGGCGTGCGCGGGGGCGGGTACCCGGGAGCAGCGAGCCGAGCGGGGTGAATCAGTAAAAACCGGTTGATCGCTCAATGGCTCCGGATCGTCGCCACCCTGGCCGAGGGAGGAGATCTGGTCGAGTCCGACCATCCGCAGGATGGGCAGAGTGCTGGCGGGTACGGCTTCCAGCGCTTTGTCCGCCTGCGCGGTGTGGGCATGGTGGTGGGCAGCGATGAGGGCGCTGAGTCCGCTGGAGTCGCAGAATTCCATGCGGCCGAGGTCCAACGTGAGGCACTGGCCCGGCCGGAGGGGGACGGGTGGGAATCAACTCTTTTAGTTCGGAGGCAGTGTCGTAGTCGAGTTCCCCGGCAATCTCCAGGACGGGGGCCGGTGGCGGTGTCTCGCGTGGTGATCTTCAGCGGGCTCATCGGGTGCTTCTCGTCAGGGTGTCGGTGGTTAGGGCGCCGAGAGCGAGCAGGGCGGTGTCGCCGTCGAGCCCGTCTCCGAAGCTGTGCAGCAGACCGGTGAGGGCTTGGACGAGGGCGGGCGTGGGCTTGCCGGCGTGGTCGGCGGCGAAGGCGAGCAGGGTCTCGTCCCCGAACAGGCGGTGCGGTCCTCGCTCGTACGGGCCTTTGTGATGCCGTCGGTGTAGAGCAGGAGGGTGTCTCCGGGGGCGAGGACGGTCCTGGCCGCGGTGAAGCGGGCGGGCGGAGGGCAGGATGCCGACGAGGAGGCCGCCGGGGGCGGGCGGGAATGCGCCGGCCCTCGGCTCGCAGCACGATGACCGGCGGGTGGCCGCCTGAGGCCAGGTGGACGGCGACCTGCCCGACCGGGTCGGGCTCGAGGGCGCCGAACACGGCGGTGCAGTACCGCGGGTCACCGCTGCCGCCCGCGTACCGTTCGTAGAGCACCCTGCACCCCCTGTCTTCCTCCCACCCCTCTACGAACCAGGTCACGGCGGAACAGACGAGGCTGCTCAGGGAGCGGGCTCGGCGGGACGATCCGGAGTCTGCCGTTCACGAGCGTGGGTACTCGGCGGCCATGGACCACGAATACTGGAACATCGCGCTCTCGAACGCCGCGCTCGGCACGCTCGGTGCCCTGCTGGGCGGGCTCGTCATCGTCGGGGCCCTGGTGTGGGCGGTGGGGCTGGGCATCCGGGCGCGCCGTCGCGAGCCGAGCCCGCCCACGGCTCATGAGCAGCCCAAGCTTCCGCAATCGGGGCCCGCGCACGAGACCTCGGAGATCAGGGAACCGAATGAGGTGCCCCGCGCCGCGAACGAAGGCGAGCGGCTCACCCCGCATCAGCTCGGCGGTTCCGGCAACAGGCGCAGTGACCGGCAGGAACGTCCACGCTGGGGCTCCGGATCGAGCGGGTCGTTCGGCGGCGGGGGTTCGGACTGATGCCCAACCTGCCGGACCGCCCTGATCTTCCGAATGCCTGGAGCACCTAGAGCGCCGACCGGCTTTCGTCGCGGAGCGCACGTCTGCGTGCACTCGATCCGGGTACTCGGCGCCCCTCCCCCGAGCGAGGTGATGAAAGTGGCATCGACTCCAAGCCGGTCGGCTCTGGCCGGCCTGTCCGCATTGGTCACGGGCGGATCCAGGGGCCTCGGCCTGCTGCTGTCCGCACGGCTCGCCCAGCGCGGCTGCCTGGTCACGATGGCGGCCCGAGACGAGGACGAACTGCGACGCGGCGCCGAATGGGCCGAGGAAAGGACCGGCAAGACGTTCTCCACCGCGGTGTGTGACGTCCGTGACCGCAACGCCGTGGAGTCGGTGGTCCGGCAGGCGGATGGCCGGCACGGCGGCCTCGACATCGTCGTCGCCAACGCCGGTGTCATCCAGGTTGCCCCGGTGGCGTCGCTCGACAGCGGTGCCTTCGAGGACGCCATGGACACCATCTTCGGTGGCGCCGTGAACACGGCCATGGCGGCGCTCCCCTCTCTGCGCGCGAGCGAGGCGGGAGGCCGGCTGTGTCTCATCGGCTCGGTCGGCGGGCTGCTCGCCGTTCCACATCTGCTGCCGTACTCGTGCGCCAAGGCCGCCGTCGGAGCGTTGGGCGAGGGACTGCGGGCCGAGACGGCCGGAGACAGCCTCAGCGTCACGACCGTCCATCCCGGACTGATGCGCACCGGCTCGCATCTTCAGGCCGAGTTCGGCGGACGCTCGTCCCAGGAGTTCGCCTGGTTCTCCGCGCTGTCGGGGGCGCCCGTCGTCTCGATGGACGCCGATCGTGCGGCGGAGCGCATCGTAGGGGCGCTGGAGAAGCCCAGGACCCGCCTGGTGCTGACTCCCGCCGCGCGTGCCGCGTCGGTGGCGCACGGCGTGGCACCGGCCACGGTCACCCGGCTCAGCGGACTCGCCGCCCGGCTCCTACCCACTCCCCCGGTCGCACCCGGCGACGCCGGGCACGGCATCGAGCAGGGCCACCGCGTCGACCGGACCGCCTCCACCTGGACGGAGAAGGTACGCCGACTGGGCAGCGGCCTCAACGATCGGGCCGCCCGCCGCTACAACCAGCAGATCCCGGGCCCACCGACCAGCGCCTGACCGTTCGGCCGCGGTCGAAGCCGGCCCTCGCGACAGAAGGAGCTCCGATGCGCGCACTGACCTGGCACGGCAAGAGGGACGTCCGTGTGGAGACCGTGCCGGATCCACGGATCGAGAAGCCCGACGATGTGATCGTACGGATCACATCGAGCGGCATCTGTGGATCCGACCTTCATCTCTACGAGTTGTTCGGTCCCTATCTGGACCCCGGGGACATCTTGGGACACGAGCCCATGGGCGTGGTCGAGTATGTCGGGTCCGAGGTTCACGCCCTCAAGCCGGACGATCGCGTCGTGATCCCCTTCAATGTGTCGTGCCGCGACTGCCACATGTGCGACCGCGGGCTGCACTCGCAGTGCGAGACGACACAGGTCCGGGAACGCGGCACCGGTGCCTCGCTCTTCGGGTACACCAAGCTCTACGGCCAGGTCCCGGGCGGCCAGGCCGAGCTGCTGCGGGTCCCCTTCGGCAACAGGCTGCCCATCAAGGTCCCGGACGGGCCGCCGGACGACCGCTACGTCTATCTGTCCGACGTCCTGCCGACCGCCTGGCAGGCGGTCGAGTACGCCGACATCCCCGAAGGCGGCACGGTGACCGTCCTCGGGCTCGGCCCGATCGGTGACATGGCAACTCGGATCGCGCAGCACCGCGGGGCCGGCCTGGTCATCGGGATCGATCCGGTCACCGAGCGGCTCTCCCGCGCCTCCGCACACGGCGTCACATGCTTCGACGCCCGACGCGATGGTGCCGAACTGACCGAGGCCGTACAGGAGTTGACCGAGGGACGAGGCACCGATGCGGTCATCGACGCCGTCGGGATGGAGGCTCACGGAGCGCCGTTCGCCAAGGCCGCCCAGTGGGTCACCACCCTGCTTCCGGACAGCGTCGCGCAGCCGCTCATGGAGCGGGCCGGCGTGGACCGGCTGACCGCCCTGCACACGGCCATAAGGCTGGTACGGCGCGGGGGCACGGTCTCCGTCTCCGGCGTGTACGGCGGGGCGGCGAGCCCCATGCCGCTGCTGACCATGTTCGACAAGCAGATCCAGCTACGGATGGGCCAGGCGAACGTGTGGCGCTGGGTCAAGGACATCCTGCCGCTGCTGACCGACGCCGATCCGCTCGGCGTGGACTCCTTCAAGACCCACGATATGCCGCTGGAGGATGCCCCCAAGGCCTACGCGATGTTCCAGGCCAAGGAGGACGCCATGGTCAAGACGCTCCTTCACCCGTGACCCCGGATTCCACGGCTCGATCCGAATTCGACCCTGTCCACATGTTTGTGACCGCACGAATGACCTGGAGTTACCTGATGGAGGAACGACAGACTTCTGGCCAGAGCCGACGCATGGGCGTGTGCAAGGCGTGCGGGAGCAGGCCGGCCGTCCCCTCCGAGGGCGAGACGATGCTGTGCGAGCGCTGCTCCCGTGTGCTTGAACTGCCAGGCCAGGCAGCATTGGTGGACGATGAGGGGGCCGGGGTCCGGCGCGATTTCGAAAACCGCGACGGCCGCCCAGAGACCTGAGGCCGAAGACAGCGCGTAGGACGCGACATCCACCCCGAGGGCCACGAGAACAGCACGGCCCATCGGACAGAAGCGGCGAGGACAGATCAGCCCTCGGCCACGACCCGCACGGTTCTGAGGTGCGGGTCGGCGGCATCGGGCAGGAACATTCCGGCCGCGACGCCCGGGGTCAGGTACCGCAGTACAGGCTCGGTCAGTCGTTCGCCGGGCAGAGCCGCTGGGATGCCCGGCGGGTACGGGGTGATCATTTCCGCGGCGATGTGGCCGGAGGTCTCGGCGACCGGTACCTTCTCGTGCCGGGCGAAGTAGGCGTCGCGGGGCAGGCTTGTCTGTTCCACGCGCAGTTCGGCCGGTGAAGGCACGACGACCTGTGGCGCGTCGCACAGGATGTCGGCGTGGTCGGCGAGATCACGCAGGGCGGTCAACAGACGGCCGGCGGTCTCCTCGTCGTCGGCGTGTGTCAGCTGGGCGCTGATCCGCCGGTGATCGGACAGGTGCGCGTCGACGTGATGGTGCTCGCGCAGCCAGTCCGCCGCGCGGTAGCCGGTGGTGCCCAGTTCGCGGATGTCCGTCACGACCGGCAAGGGATCGAAATCCGCAGCGAGACCGGGGCCGCAGAAGTCGGCCGCGTCGTTGACGTGGAAGCCGTCGATGGTCTCGATGGCCGTTCCGGTGCGGGACGCCAACTCCAGTGCCCCGCCGATGAGTTTGCGGCCTTCTTGAACCATCTGCCGACGCCAGGCGTCGATGCCGGCGTAGAGCAGGACATTGGGGCTGGTCGTGCCGAGAAGGTCTGCCCGGGAGGCGGGCTCCGCCGGATCGATGAGATCGCCTCGCAGGTGGAACACGGAGCCCTGCTCCAGGCCGTGCCCATCTTGTGGACGCTGGTCACGCAGATGTCCGCGCCCGCGTCCATGGCCCACGACGGCAGGTCGTCGTGGAAGGGCAGGTGAGCGCCCCACGCCTCGTCCACGATGAGCGGTTTGCCGCGGCGGTGTCAGACCTCGGCGATGCCGGCCAGGTGGGCCGCCGCCCCGTACGGCGTCGGGCTGGTGACCAGGGCGCCGTCGGCGTCGGGGTGCTCCGAGAACGCCTTGTCGTTGGCGGCCGCAGACGGCGGATGGGCGATGTGGAGCGAGGCGTCCCACTGGGGCTCCACCCACACCGGCTCGACGCCGGAGAGAATGAGGCCCGCGATCACCGACTTGTGCGCGTCCCGGCCCACCAAGAGCCGGCTGCTGGGACAGGCCACCACCAGCATGGCGGCCTTCACCGAAAGTGAGCTGCCGCAGGTGGAGAAGAACGTGTGCTCGGCGTGAACCGCGTCGGCCATGAGGCGTTCGGCCCGCTCCAGGACTCCGCCCCGCGTCAGCCGGTCGTCAAGACCCCCGCCGACCGGGACGTCACCGAAGAAGACGGCGCCCCCCCAGCACAGCTCGCGCCCGCGGATCCGCACCCCGGGCCTGTTTGTGCCCCGGAGGCGTGAAGCCCAGCTCGTCGACATCGTGATAGCGAGTGAGCGCCTCAAGGACGGGTGCCTCATCGTGGTTCAGATCCCTAGGGATGGAGCGCCCGGGTTGGACGGCTCGATGTCAGACGCCGCGACGGAAGCACCCGCAGGCGAAGACCCGTCGACCAGAATCCCTGAAAACAAGACGCCGTCTGGCAGAGCACCGCCCTGGGAACGGGTACTCGGACGAAACCGATGGCCGGCCACGGCTTCCTCCCGGGCAGGGACGGACGCGACGGAAGGGAGGTCTCTGATGACACGGCGCGACGAGGGCATGTTGCGGATGCTGAGGAGCCTGCTGGCCGGCAGCCACGTGATGTCCTTCGAGCAGTTGCCGTCGCGGGTAGCTGAACAGGCTTCGGCGGCCGACTTCGACGACGTGCGCATCTACCTCGGCGATCTTCAGCGCGACGTTCTGCGCCTGCTCACCGGCGAGGGGGCGGACGCCGCGCGGAAGACCGGAGATGCGCAGCCGGAAATGCCGGTCGAGGGCACAGTCGCCGGGCGCGCCTATCAGTACGGACACATCGTGGCCGCCGCCTGCAGCGAGAACGGGCGCCAGACCTGGTGGGTGCCACTCCTGGACGGCACCGAGCGCCTCGGCGTCCTGCGCGTGACCAGTGCCCACGACGGTGACAGACTCTACGAGGACATGCTGACGCTGGCGTCGGTGGTGGCCATGCTGGTCGTCAGCAGCCGGGACACCAGCGACTCCCACGCCCGTCTGACCCGCATCAAGGCGATGAACGTCGCGGCCGAGATGCAGTGGACGCTGATGCCGCCGCGCACCTACGCCGACGACCGGGTCATGATCGGCGCGGCCCTGGAACCGGCCTACGAGGTGGGCGGCGATGCCTACGACTACGCCGTCGCCGGAGACACCATCCACTTCTCGGTCTTCGACGCCATGGGACACGACACCTCCGCCGGCCTCACCGCCAACCTCGCCGTGGCCGCCTGCCGCAACCACCGCAGTCAAGGCACTCCGCTGGACCAGCTCGGTGACCGCATCGAGCAGGTTCTGATGGAGCAGTTCGGCCACAGCCGTTACGTGACCGGGGTCCTCGCCGATCTGGACGCCAAGAGCGGCATCCTGACCTGGGTCAACCGCGGCCATGATCCGCCCGTCCTGATCCGCGGCGGACGCTGGTCCACGCTCCTGAAGTGCCCGCCGTCCCATCCCATGGGCACCGACCTGCATCTGCCCACCACTCTCTGCCATGAGCAGCTCGAACCCGGCGACCGCCTCGTCTTCTACACCGACGGCATCACCGAAGCCCGCGTCGGAGGTGGGGAGTTCGGCCTCGCGCGCTTCATCGACTTCCTCGTCCGCCACCACAGCGACGGCCTGCCCGTCCCCGAGACCCTGCGCCGCCTCATCCGCGCCCTGCTCCAACACCACAACCAGCAATTGCAGGACGACGCCACCATCCTGGTGTGCGAATGGTTCGGCCCGCAGCGCCGGAGCATCAGCGTCGTCGCACCACAGGCCGGCGTGCCACTTCCTGCATACCCCAAGTGATCGCAGTGTCACGGTCGCCGTAAGATCGGCTCGCGCCTCATCTTTCGCCACTCCAGCCCGTACCCGCGAGAGGCGGCCTCGCGGCCGGACCTGCCAGGTAGGTGCGCGCGGTGGCCAGGGCGTCGGCGATGTCGCGGGTGCCGGTGGACACGCACAAGGTGTAGGTGAGGTCGCGCAGGCGCCGACCGGTCGGCGGCTCCTCCTCGGCAACGAGCGTTTCGTACTCCGTGACGAGTCGGCGCAGGGTGGCGCGGTGAGGCGTCAGCATGGGTGCGCAACTCCCTGATTTCAAGGCCTCGCCGCCTTGGGCGGACCCTCGGTCGCCGCGCGGAGTACGTCCGTCCCTCAGAAAGGAGAAACCACGGCCGGAAAGATCGAGATCCCTCGGGCGTGCGCCTTCGCTCCGAAGCACCGCCCTCCGATTTCCCCACCACTCCGTCCGCAAACGCCCCGTCGAAGTACCGTCTCGCACCTGGCGCCATCGGGTCCGCGACCATCGCCACTCGCCCGGATGTGTGTTTCAGCCTGATTTGGTAACCCGGTCAGAGCGTGGTACTTCGAACGGCGGAGGCGAGCATGGCCGTACGGCATCGTCTGATCCGGAAGTCCCCCGAAGCCGTCTGGGATGTCCTGTCCGACGCCGATCGGTTCGAGGAATGGGTGGTCGGCACCTCCCGGGTCGAAGCGGACGAGGGAAGCTGGCCCGACCTGGACGCGACCCTCCGCTACGAGATTGCCATCGGGCCGATCACCTTGCACAACCGGACCATCGTGCGCCGCAGCGAGCCGAACACCGTCCTCGAACTGGAAGCGGACAGCGGAGCTCTGGGGACCGCGAGGATCGCGCTGGAGCTGCGGCCCTGGGGCGAACACACGTTGCTGATCCTGGACGAACACCCCTTGCGCGGCCCAGGTGGCGCCCTGCACAACGGCCTCCTGGACGCGGCGCTGCAGGTGCGGCACCGAGCGATTCTGCGCCGCCTCGCCAGGCTCTGCGAGGCGGCCGATGAGCCATCCCGCACCCCGGTTGGACAGGGCGGGCACCCGCGCCGTGCCTAAAGCGCAGGCGGTCACGCCACCCGGGCGCGACCCACCCATCGAGCCAGGAGCACGTCATGGCGGACGCAGTAGTGATCGGGGCGGGTCCCAACGGCCTTGTCGCGGCCAACCTCCTGGTCGACGCCGGCTGGAGTGTGGAGCTGCTGGAAGCCCAGGACACGCCCGGCGGGGCGGTGCGGCACGACCATGGGGTCGACCCCGATTTCACCAGCGACGTCTTCAGCGCCTTCTATCCCCTGGCTGCGGCCTCACGGGTTCTCGACGACCTGCATCTGGAACACGAGGAGCTGGCGTGGAGCCACGCCCCGAAGGTCCTCGCCCACCCACTGCCCGACGGCCGGTGCGCGGTCTTGAGCCGTGACCTGGAGGAGACGGCCGCGAGTCTGGACGTGTTCGCTCCGGGCGACGGCCCGGCCTGGGAGAGCCTCTGGCGCGTCTGGGAGAGGCTGCGCAAGGGCATCCTCGACGCCTTGTTCACCCCCTTCCCGCCGATCCGCGCCGGCGCCGGTCTGGCCCTGCGGCTGCGGGGCGCGGGAGGACTGCGGTTGGCCAGGACGATGATGCTGCCGGTGCGCCGGCTGGGCGAAGAGGAGTTCCGCGGCGAGGGCGGCCGGCTCCTGCTCGCGGGCAACGCCCTGCACGCCGACCTGGCGCCGGAGGCCGCGGGCAGCGGCGGATTCGGATGGCTCATGTCCATGCTGGGCCAGACGTACGGCTTCCCCGTTCCGGTCGGCGGCTCGGGAGCCCTCAGCGGCGCCCTCGCCCGCCGCCTGACACGACGCGGCGGAACCATCCGCTGCGGGGAACAGGTCACCGAGGTCGCCATCCGTGGCGGCCGCGCCGTCGGCGTCCGCACGGCGTCCGGCGAGGGAGTCCCGGCCCGCAGGGCGGTCCTGGCCGATGTGTCCGCACCCGCTCTGTACAGCTCGCTCGTGGCCGAGGAGCACCTTCCCTCACGCCTGCTCGCCGACCTGAAACGCTTCCAGTGGGACTTCGCCACCTTCAAAGTCGACTGGGCTCTGAACGACCGGGTGCCCTGGAGCTGCCCGGAGGCCGCTCAGGCGGGAACCATCCACCTCGCCGACGGAATCGACGCCCTCACGCGTTTCGCCTCCCAGATCGCCATGGGCCGCGTCCCCGACCAACCCTTCTGCCTCTTCGGCCAGATGACCACCGCCGACCCCAACCGCTCCCCCCGCGGAACCGAGGCCGCCTGGGCCTATACGCACGTACCGCAACAGGTGCGGGGCGACGCAGGGGACGACACGCTGACGGGATCGTGGGACACCCGAGAGCAGGCAGCCTTCGCGGATCGCGTCGAAGCACACGTCGAGCGCTACGCCCCCCGGGTTCCGCGGCCTCGTCCGGGCCCGGCGCATCCTCGCCCCGCCCACGCTGGAGAGCCTGGACGCCAACCTGCACCGCGGCGCCATCAACGGTGGCACCACCGCCCTGCACCAACAGCTCGTCTTCCGGCCCAGTCCCGGCACCGGCCGCCCGGAGACACCCGTCCCTGGCCTGTATCTGGCCTCCGCCTCCGCGCACCCGGGCGGCGGAGTCCACGGCGCCCCTGGGGCCAATGCCGCACGGGCCGCCCTGCGTCGACACCGAACCGCGGCTCTCTCCCGCCTCCAGAGCCGCCTGCCCCACCGCGACCACGGGGGCCGGCGGTGACGATCGCCGGACCCGGCGGTCGCACTGCTCGCGGACGCCCGGTCGCGGTGAACACGGGCTCGAGGGCTCGTCACCGCAGTAGACGGCTGGCTTCCACACCCCACTGCGAGTGCGGACCTCAGGGAAGGGGCCAGTCGGGCGGATGCCCAGTCATACTGGTGATCATCTGCGTGCACAGGTCGCGGAGCTCGACGTTGCCGTGTTGCGGGGCGGAGCGCCGAATGCCGAAGGCGACATCGGCGGTGCAGCGGCGCTGCCCCATGATCACCTCCAGGGCCTGGTCGATGATCGGGACGGGAATCTCAGCAGGGCCAGTCCCTTGGAACATGCTTCCGCGCACCCCGCCCCGGGACCGCGGCGTGAAAATCGGTGGACCATGGGTACTCGCGGTGCAGGAGCACGCCGGTGTGCACGGTCAGACGTCTGCACGCGTTCGTACGCGCGGAACCCCACAGGCGCTCGCGACGCTCCGGCGAACACCACGGCACCGATCCCGGCACACCGGTCAGTGAGGCCGATCATGAGTGACATCCCGACCCCATCGCAAGCAGAAGGCGAACGCACCGACGACGAGATGGAAGCGGCCCTTCACGACGTCCCCCGAACGACTCCGTCACAGGCGGAAGGCGAGGACACCGAGGAAGCGAACACGGGGAACGAGCAGCGCAGACATTCATCCGAGTCGAAGCACTGACCCGGCCCCGCCCGGCAGCGCTTCGGCGCCCCTATGAGGAAATCCTGGTGACGAGAGGCTGATCAGCGAACGCTCGCTGTTGGGCCGGAGACCACCTCACTAAATCGACGACGCTGAAAGGCAGGCCCGAAGTTCCGGTCTGCGGGTTCGTGTGCCTCAGTCTGTGGCCGCTCTTCAGCGTCTCGCGAGGCTGCCCCGGCAGGCACCGGCCGACGCACCGGAACGCCCGCACACCTCCTACAGCCACCCGGGCACCCGCCCACCCCGCAGGAAGCCCAGCGCCTGGCCGACCGGGTCCCGATACCCGCATCACCGTCGAAGCCTCAGGGGGGAGCGGTCACCAGGCCGAGCGCGCGAGGGATCCCTCGAAAGACGGAACTGGGCGCGGACCTCGACGCCAGCCGCAGCGCACGCATGGGGTAAAACCGCCGAGGGCGCGTCGCGGGAAGTCGCGCGGCCCAGCAGACGATCTCGACATGAGTACCCCAGGGGCCCACTCGGCCGGGGGATGTCTTCCTGTGCTCGGACCTCGGCTCATACATCCCCGGCAGTCGGCCCAGCGGCTCCCGATTACCTGGCCGAGCATCGCCCGAGCCACGCGCGGCCAGCCCGGCGGCGTCAACAGGCTGGCGACGCTCGACGAGAAGGTCGGGGCCAGGCAGTACACCAAGCAGTCAAGCCCCTGCTGATCAGAGGTATGCGATCGCAGACTCGCAACCGGCGGGCACCCGGATCGGCAGGCGAAACCGCAGGCGTGGTCGGGGCGTTTGAGTTGGTGTGGTGCGCCGCCGGTGCGCACCCGCGCTGGTGGCGCGTGGATCATAGGCGGATGACGATCAGGGCGACGTCGTCGCGGGTGCTGCTGCTGACGCCGAGGTTCGCGAGCAGGGCGTCGGCGAGGCGTTCGGGTTCGCGGCGGGCATGGCGGCCGAGCGCGTTGGTGAGGCGTTGCAGGCTGTCGTCGATGTCCTCGCCGGGGCGTTCGATGAGACCGTCGGTGTAGAGCACGAAGGTGTCACCGCGGGAATAGGGCAGGGCGGCCTGGGGGTGGGGGACGGGTTCGGGGCGGGTTCCCAGCGGTGGGTCGGTGGCCTGGTCGAGAAGGTCGAAGGTGCCGTCGGGGTGGACCAGGATGGCGGGCAGGTGGCCAGCGCTGCTGTACACGATGCGGCGAGCACGGGTGTCGACGACGGCTTGGACGACCGTAGTGGCCAGCGCGCCCTCCACGTCGCGTGCATACAGGCCCAGAACATCCAGGGCCTGCGCGGGCCACTCCACGGCCCGGACGACGGCGGACAACGCGCTGCGGAGCATACCCATGACGGCGGCGGCCTCCAGGCCGTGGCCGACGACATCGCCGACCGCGACGGCAAATCTGTCCTCGGGCAGGTCGACCACGTCATACCAGTCGCCGCACACGTTCAGCGACCCGACGGCGGGCAAGTAGCGCACCGCGGTCCCCCGGTGCCGAGCCAGATGAGGCGAGTGGAGCATGGCCTCCTGCAAGGTGAGGGCGATCTTGCGTTCCCGGGCATGGGCTTGGCGCAGTTCCTCGTTCAGCCGCTTGAGCTCACGCGCCCGCGCGTACAGTTCGACCTCCATCGCCTCCACGTCGCTGAGCGCCCCGCCTTCTCTCAGGCGAGGGTGGGAGCGGATGAACGAGGTCACGTCCTCCCCTCGGTGGAGGATCCACTCCACCTGCCCATCCGGCCCGAGCACCGGGGTGTTGATCGCGGACCACCAACGTTCCTCGAACACGCCGGGCCGCTCGGCCACGGAAATGTCGTACTTCATCGGCGCCACCGTGTCCGGCTCCTTCGAGCGCAGGACCCGGTGCAGGGAGGCGTGCAGATTCCGCACCCCGTCAGCATCCGGGTCCGCCGGATTCTCAGGAAAGGCATCGAAGAGATACCTCCCGAGCAGATCCTCCCGAGTACGGCCGGTCACCCGGCAGGCCGCCTCATTGATGTCGGCGAGCACCAGATCCGGGCCCAGCACCATACAGGGGCTGGGGGTGACCGCGAACAGCGCCTGGTAGTCGATCGCCGGCCTCGCCACACGGTGCGGCCTCGCATCCTCATCAGGGCTGCCCTCGTCCTTCACCCTTACGTTCTACCGGTCGTCGGCGCCCTCAGCACCTGCGCAGATCGCTGCCCTCGGGACCGGTACCCGCCCGGGCACCGTCTTCGAAGCCCCCGAGACCGTCATCTGCCCGCCCGGTGTCCACCCCGCCACGGCACGATGGCCCGATCGATCCCGGGACATCTCATCCGGGATCCCGGGATGGGGAGAAGAAGTGACGAACGCGCTGACCAAGGCGTGTGCACGCCCTCAGGGCGAGGAGACGGCATGACCGAGTCCAGCGATCGCAAAATCGAGTCCGTGTGA
The DNA here is from genome assembly GCF_040607495.1 of Streptomyces sp. NPDC005281. Lineage (NCBI taxonomy): Bacteria > Bacillati > Actinomycetota > Actinomycetes > Kitasatosporales > Streptomycetaceae > Streptomyces > Streptomyces sp. NPDC005281. The sequence continues at coordinate 127,320 of NZ_JBEXGX010000022.1, forward strand.
CTCCTCCCCCGGTTGAAGCCGGGGGCTTCTCGTTACGTCGGGTTGACGCTGCGATGGACCAGCCCGGCCCGTAGAACATTGGTGGCTCCCACTGTGTCGGCGTGCGCGTGGTGGCCGCACGAGAGGCAGTGAAACTTTTCCTGGGTGGGCCGGTTCTCCTTCGCGGTGTGCCCACAGTGGGGGCAGGTGCGGGAGGTGTTGCGGGGGTCCACGGCGATCACTTCCCGTCCGGCGCTTTCAGCCTTGGCGTGCAGGATCGTCAAGAACACCCCCCATCCGGCATCGTTGATCGACTTGTTGAGCCCAGCCTTGGTGGCGGCCCCGTTGGGCAGGAAGCTGCCCGGCCGGTCGGGGTCGGGTTTCGGTGCGGGGGCCTTGCTCATGTTGCGGATCTTGAGGTCTTCGTGCGCGATGACGTCATGCCTGCGGACCAGGTCCAGGGCGGTCTTGTGCGCGTGATCCAGCCGCCGGCGGCGGACCTTGCCGTGCAGCCGGGCGACCTTCTCCACGGCACGCCGGTGGTTGGCGGTGCGGTCCTTGGCCTTGCAGCGCGGGAACCGGGACAGAGCCTGCTGCGCGGCCTGGAGATTGGCGGCCGCACGACGGCCGTGGCGCGGGTTGGGCACGAAGACGCCGCCCGAGTCGGCGAGGAAGTTCGCGATGCCCAGGTCGATCCCGACCACGCTGCCGGTCGTCGGCAGCGGCTGTGGCTGTTCCTGCTCGGCAGTGAGCACGACGAACCACGTGCGGCCCTCGCGCTTGACCGAGATCGTCTTGACCCTGCCGAGCACCGGCCGGTGCCGGTTGGCCTTCACGTGCCCGATGCCCTGCAGGCGGACGCGGGTGACGGCCTCGTGCGGGGTGGAGTCCCACCGGCAGCCGTCCCCGTCCTTCGGGAATTCCACCGTGTCGAACCGGTTCACCCCACGAAAGCGCGGGTAGCCCGGGGTGTCGCCGGACTTGATCCGGCGGAAGAACGCGGCGAACGCTTTGTCCAGACGGCGCAGGGTGGCCTGCTGCGAGCTGAAGGACCAGCGGCCCTGACGCTCCGGGTCGAACGCCCGGATCTCCTTGAGCTGCCCGGACTGCATCCCGTACTGGACGCTGGTCCTCGAGACGTGCCGCCAGGCATCGCGGCGCTCTTGCAGGGCCCCGTTGTAGAGAGAGCAGTGATCCCGCAGCATCTCCGACAATGCCTGCGCCTGACGGACGGTGGGCCGCAGAAGGAACTTATAAGCACGGATCATCCAGCCCACCCCCTCCAGCCGATTTCACTCGACCCTAACCACCCATGGCCCATGTCACCACGCTGGGAACCAGAACCGGACAACAGCCGAGGACATCATGTTGTCCACTTGTCCACCACCTCCACGCACACTTGGTGTTTGTCACGAAGTACCGGCGTGAGATCTTCAACGGCGAGATGCTGACCCGCTGCGAGGCGATCATGTGGGACGTGTGCGAGAGCTTCGGCGCGGAGTTGCGGGAGTTCAGCGGTGAAGGCGATCACGTCCACCTGCTCGTGCACCACCCGCCGAAAATCGCCTGTCCAAGCTCGTCAACTCCCTCAAGGGCGTCAGCTCCCGCTACCTGCGCGCGCAGCGCACCGGCCGGATCAACCGGATCGGGACCGGCTCGGCGTTCTGGTCCCCGCCCCGGCCGTGACCGCTGTGGCACCGGTGCCACAGGGGGTCACCCGTCTCTGCGGTCCAGGACACGACGGGCCGCCTCTGCTTCCGCCGCAGCGGGCGACAACTCGTCGAGCGTGTCGAGTTCGGCGTCCGCCTCCAACTCGCTTTCCCAGGCCGCAGCGAGGCGCTCCTGCTCATCACGTGGTGCGGCGTCGACAGTCTGCCGGTCCTCCGGGTTCAGAGCCGCCAGAAATCTAGTCACCGAGTCCATCGGCATGCCGTACTCCTCTTCGCTGGGCAGCGTGTTGATTCCCGCCCAGCATGGTCAGTCGGCCTTCGGTCGGTCGCCTGACACGGCTTCAGCACACTCGGATGGCCGCAGCCCGGACGAGCAGCTCTGACGGGCGCCCGTCAGACCGCCACGGGCCGAACCACAAACAGCCTGTCGGTCCAACCGCCAGGGTCCGGTGATGACAGCGCGGGCGCCGCGGCGCCCGCGCCTGTGGCGACAACGGGAAATCGGTGGTCATAGCCATCCACCCATCCGCCAGGCTGAAGAACGACAGCGCCGCCGCCGGCCGCACGGCTTCCACCACCGCCTGGTGCTGTCGCCTGCTGTCCTGCTCAGACTGGTACGGTGCCGGGCTCTCGGTGAGGGTGAACCACTTCGCGGTGCTGATACCGCGCGTCGCGACATCGGTCTGTCCGTTTCAGGCGGTGCGTACGGTCAGATCACCGGTCACGATCCCGGTCCCCGTCCGTGCGGGCACCTCCTCGCCCGGCGGACACACTTTTCGTCGTCCGCGCCGCTGGCCATGATGTCTTGGCTCCGGGTCATGACCGATGCGGCCCAGTCGATCAGCGGTCGGCCCCCTCGGAGTCGCTCTGCTCGTAGTTGGCCAGCGCCAGCCCGAGGGCGAAGAAGGTCGGCGCCCACTCCCCCACGAAGATGCCCCAACGGTCGGCCCGCTCCAGGTTCTCCTGTTTGTTGGAGGCCAGCCAGGAGACGAGCGAAAGGCCGATGGAGCCGAAGGCCGCGGCGTAGGCGTGTTCACTCTGGACGCCCGCATCGTGCAGCTTCTTCACGATCATTGCTTTCCCTCTCATCACGGACCAGTGACCCATTTTGGAACGCTTTCACCTCTTTTTCCGGTGTCATGGCGTCCGCGGATGCGGGGCTGGCCGCACGCACTCTTCTCCGCGACGGAGCCCGGCCGCATCGCGAAGGAGCAGGCGCGCCGCTGTCTGCCGCCGCCGCGCGGTCCTGCGCGCTTGTGTGAACTGGGCTCCACGAGGCGGGACATGACGGGGGTGGGTCGGGATGACGGGGCCGGACTGCGCGGTCCCAGGCGCGAATGTCGGCCGGTCGCCACAGCCGGCGGGCGCAGCTCACGGGTCACACGCTCGTGGGCCGGAACGAAGGGCGGGCGTGAATTGCCTGCGGCCGGTCCACTGCCGCATCCAGGGATCGATCACCTGCCGAAGAAGGGAGGCGAGTCGTCCGATGCCCCGGGGCCATCCGGGGCGCGGGAGGTGTGGCATGGTCATCAGCCGTGCGGGGATCCTGGTTCCCGGCGCAACGGGAGTCCTCGGCACTGCCCTGGCTCTGCGGCTGCACGAGCGGGGCGCCGCCGTGGCCGTTGCAGGCCGCGACCACGAAGGCCTCACCCGCGTGTCCCGGGCCTGCGGCGACGCCCCCGCCCGCGCTTTCGACGCATACGACCTCGAACAGTGCGCACGCACGGCGACCTGGGCCGCCGGTGAACTCGGTGGGCTGGACGCGGTCGTCGTCTGCGTCGGCGTTGCCGCATTCGGACCGGCCGAGTCGGTGAGCGACGCCGTGGCCGAGCGTCTGTTCACCGTCAATACGCTGGCCCCCCTGGCGTTCCTGCGAGCCGCCCTTCCCGTCGTCAAGCCGGGCGGCGTGATCGCGGCGATCACGGGCGTCGTCGCCGACTCACCCTCGGCGGGCATGGCCGACTACTCCGCGTCGAAGGCGGGCCTCGCCGCGTGGCTGCGGGGGGTCCGGCGCGAGCAGCGGACGTCCGGGGTCACGGTGCTGGAGATCCGTCTGCCCCATGTGGAGACGGGATTCGCCGGCCGAGCCGTTCTCGGAACACCTCCTGTGCTGCCGCCAGGACTGGCTGTCGCCGAGGCGGTGGACGCGATCGTCGCCGCGCTCTCGGCCGGCGCCCCTCTGGTGAAGCCGGGCCGTGACGCCCCGCTCGACGTCGAGCGGTAGGGCGGGCGGCCGAGGAGCAACCGTGCCCGACAGTGGATCGCCCCGCCGGTACCACCGGACCATGCACCCCGTGGAGCCGGTGACCCCTCGCGCGCCGCGGGAATTGCGGCGGATGCTGTTCCGGCAGAACTGGCGCGACCTGGTGTTCTTGCACTGGCCCGCGGACCCGTTCCAGGTGGCCGGGCTTCTGCCGCCCGGAACCGTCCCCGACCTTCACAACGGCCGCGCGTACGTCGGCCTGGTCTTCTTCCGTATGCGCGATCTCGCCTTCGGCGGTACCCCGGCGATCCCGTATTTCGGGTCCTTCGACGAGGTCAACGTCCGTCTCTACAGCCGGGACGCGCTGGGGCGCCGCGGAGTGGTGTTCCGCTCGCTGGAATGCGACCGCCTGGTGCCCGTCCTGGCCGCCGACGCGTCCTTCCGCCTCCCGTACCGGTGGTCCCGCATCCATAGCCAGTGGTTCGACAACCGCCTGCTGTACCGGACCAGCCGCCGCGGAACGCCGAACGCCGGGGCTCGCGTGTGGCTCGAGGTAACCAGCACCCCCATGGCTCCGGACCCCGTCGAGGAGTTCCTCACGAACCGCTGGGGACTGCACGGACACGCATTCGGACGCTCCTACTACCTCCCCAACACCCACCCCGAGTGGTCCTTCCGCCGCTGCTCCCTGCTCGGCTGGGACGACTCGCTCATCGCAGCCGCAGGTCTGTCCCGGCCCAAGGAGGCGCCGGTCAGCGTGTTGTACGCGCCCGGTGTGCCAGTGCGGTTCGGAACACCAGTGTCATTGCCCGGCACCTGATGCGTCTGTGCCTGAGGCCGTTGGGCCTGCCGTGCCGGTGCCCGCTCCCGCATGACCGTGAGCAGGCGCGCGGCTCCCCATCGGGGCCCGCGCTCACGGACCCGGTCGGCCAGCTCGGCGACCCGTGGACCGGCCGTGACCGACAAGGCCTCCAGAGCGTCACCGATCTCGGCCGGCCCTGCGGCGTTCGGGTCGGCGACAATACCCGCGCCCGAGCGCTCCGCGTCGCGCGCGACGGAGAACTGATCGCTGGAAAAGGGCAGGACCAGGGCGGGGACACCCGCCCTGACACACTCCGTGAAAGAAGTGCGCGGCAGAGCTCGGCCAGGGGTCGGGCATGGGACAGGAAGGGTGGACTGACGACCAGGATGCGCGGCATGGAATCCCTTCAGTCCCCCGCCGCGCCGGGCAGGCCCGGGTGCGAAGCACGAGCATCTTGAATTGCTCCTCGGGCTGAATCCCGAGGATTCTGGCCTTCTCAATCGTTGCTGTGCCGCTATGCGGCAGGGGGTTCGGTCGGGAATCCGTGGCTTCCTGTTTCTTCGCGTCGTGCCGGGATTGCTCCTGGTCTTACCGGCGCCCCGCTCGCTATGGTCAGGCAGTCCATCGAACAGCAGAACCGGCCAGTGTGAGCACCGCCCGGCTCTGAAGCTGCTGCGGTCGTTGCGCGCGCTGGAGTTCATGGACGGCCGGGGATCGCAGCTGAACCACCGCCCCTGCGCCGCCCGTTCGCCCGGTCCTCTACGTCGCCGGCCTGGACGGATATGCGGGGTACTGGGCGCCGAACGTGTCGTGGCCAGGCCCGGACGCCTCAGTGGCTGGGTCGCGAGCCAGGAGACCTGGTCGCTCCCCCCAGGGTCGTCCGGCCCGTGCCGGTCGGCAGCGCCGCTGCGGGGGCCGACTGCCGGCGCCGGGCGAGGGATTCCCTGGCGGCCTGGCGTGGGTGGCGGTGCTGCCAGTACGGATTGTCGTGGGACAGCTTGCTCGACACGCGCCCGTACATGCCGAACGTCAGGATCACCAGCCCCATGACGAAGCTGAAGATGACGTTCGTCATCCCGAAGCCGAGGATGTTGGCGGGCCGGTCGAGGATGAAGATGTGGACGAATCCGCTGAGCAGGAACAGCGTTCCCACCGCCATGTTGAGCATGGAGGTGATGTTCCCGCCGATGAAGGCACCGGCGATCAGGACCAGGCCGACGGTCACCGAGACCAGGCTGAGGGCGCCGTTGCTCGACATCCCCGCGACGCTCCCGTTCGTGTCGAACGGGCTGAGTTCGTCGGCGAAGCCGAGACTGCCGAAGACGAGCAGGACCACCCCGCAGAAGGCGGCCCCCCAGCGGTACACGGCGGCCAGGTGGTGGTCGAGGGGGAGTTCGTCCTGGAGCTTCATCGACCCGAAGTCGCTGTCAGCATGTGCGAGGAGACGCTCGGCGCGAGCAACGCCGTGGAAGCGGCGGACGCTTGAGCGCGATGGGGTGAGGATGGTCCGGAAGGGCGGGTCCCCCGCCTCCCCTGCTACCGCGAGAAGTCGGGGCATCGGCTGGTCACGGGATCGGAGACCTGTATCGCCCGAGAGAACCAGCGGAGGGGGCTCAGCAACGGCTGTTCCCCCCCGCGTCTTGGAGGCAACGGTTCAGCCCGTGCAGCCCGCGACGGGTGTGGCTCTTGACCGTTCCCAACGGCAAGCCGGTGACCTGGGCGATCTGGGTCTGTGTGAGGTCGTTGTAGTAGGCGAGGCTGAGCACGCGCCTCTGAGCCGCAGGGAGCTTCGACAACTCGTGGCTGATGAGGACGCGGTCCAGCACCCCATCGGGCTCACCGGCACGACCCTGCGTGGATACGACGGCCCCCGCTGCCGCCACCAGGTCGGCCCGGCGTGTCCGGGCGTGCAACGCGTCGGCGATCTTGCGCCGGGTGATTCCGACGATCCACGCTGCCAGGGCGCCACGCTCGGGTGTGAAGCCGGCCCGTCCCCGCCAGGCGGCGAGGAATACCACCTGCGTGACGTCCTCCGCCTCAGCCGCGTCCCCCAAAGAGCGTCGGGCCAGGGTGTACACGAGCCGGCCCCATCGGTGATAGGCCCCGGAAAGGGCCTGCTCGTCGCCTTCGGCGAACGCGGTGGCGAGTTCCTCCTCGCCAAGAGACTCCTGAACGGGAGCCGTGAGCGGAGCACCCTTGAGGGGCTGCTCGGTCAGCTGCTGTGAGGTCATGGCGACTGCTCCTCGAACAGGGCGGGCTGCGCCATGTCTCCAAAGTGGGCGACCACTGCAGGGTCGTACCGTCCGCGGTGTCTGGCGCATCGGATCGCGCGGGGCGATTCCGGCTCTGCCACCATCCGAAATATCGATGCAGCGGGCAACTTGCATCGACTGTGCGTCGTATTGACTGGCCGTTCCGCGGGCGGTCCGCATACCGGTCGTCGGCGGCGGGCACGGCCGACCAGTACCATGGTGGTCGTCATGTACACACCGGAGGCCAGCCAGGCTCGGACCAGAAGGCCCTGCTGCTTCACCGGATGTAGCCGGCCCACGCTGACCAGCAACGGGAGGCCGCGGTCCGCAGGGTCCAGGGCGTGCAACCGATGCCCCCCGCCGAACAGCGCGGACAAAAGCGCGTCACGCTGCTTGTCCTCGTCGGGAGCAGGGCGGTAGGGGGTGATGCCCTCGGGGATCGCGGAGGGTCCCGCACCGTCGTTCAGCCCTGCCAGCACCGGAAAATGGCGTACGAGCTCCTGCGTGCCGCCCTGCCCGGGGATGGCCACGACCGTATCCGCGCGGTCGACCAGCCGGGGGCCTCCGGCAGAACGCCGATGACCACGCCTGGGACATCCGCCTCTACCCGACGACCGCCGCCCTCCACGATGCGGTCGAGGACCGGGACATAGCCGGCGGTCTCGACATCACTCCTCACCGCATCGACGTGTACACGCCCACCGCGGGCGGCCCCTCCGCCACCAGCGCCCTCACCGCACTGGGCGACCGCGTCGCCGCACGGCAGTCCATCCGGGCCGCCGTCCACGACCTGGTGCCCTTCACCACGGACGACCCCCGCGGCGCCGGAATGACCGCCGCACTCCTGCCCATGATCTTCGGCGGCATCTTCCCCGCCCTCATCCTCAGCAGTGTCTTCCCCGGGCACCGCGGACTGCGCACCCGCATCGCGGGAGCTCTCCTGTTCTCCCTCGCGGCAGGCGCCTCCAACGCCGCCGTCCTCCAGTTCGCCACCCACTCCGTCGACGGAAACTACTGGCTCACCGCCCTCGGCCTCAGCCTCGGCACGGCCGCCCTGTCCACCACCCTCCTGGGCCTCCAAGCCCTTCTCGGCACGGCCGGATTCGCTTTCGGCGGCGCGCTGATGAAGCTCCTGGGCAACCCGCTGTCGGGACTCGCCACCGGACCCCACTGGCTCCCACCGGCTGGGCCACTCTCGACCAGCTCCGTCCCCCGGGCGCCTCCGGCAGCCTCCTGCGCGCCAACGCCTTCTTCGACGGCTCCGGCGGCGGACTCCCGACCCTCACCCTGGCAGTCGGCATCGGCATCGCCCTTGCGCTTCTTCTGGGTGTGGTGGGCCGGGAGTTGTCCGGTGGTGGGGTGTTGGTGGCGATGTTCAGGACGCCAAGTCCTTGCCTGCCGCTCCTCAGCCGGTGGGACGGGCTGTCTCGGGGGTGCGGCAGAAGCGGCGGTCGCGGGCCGCCATCCGGATACGCGGGCCGCCGGCGCGGAGGACGACGTCCAGGGCCCGGTCGGGGTCGGCGGCGTAGGTGTTGCTGAACCACGCCATGTTCGCCTCGACCACCGCCCATTGGTCGGCGGCGGCGTGCTCGGGTGGGGTCACGAGTCCGACGTCCACCACCACTGCGCTGGGCAGGTCGTCGCCGCAGGTGGCCAGAAAGTCCTTCGCGAACGCCAGGACGGCGTCCTCGTGGCGGTGGCCGTCGAGGGGCTGGGCGTCGAGACGGCCGAAGGTGGCGTACTGCGAACCCGTGCGGACCTCGCCGTCCAGGACGTAGAGGCGGAACTCCGTCGCCCAGGTCACCACGTCGCTGATCTGCACCGGGACGTCGGGCTGCAGCTCGGGCCCTGTCGGGAGCCGGCCACCGTCGGCGTAGACGGCGGCCGGGAAGATCTTGCCGGTCGGCGGCTTGACGAAGGCCGGTCGGGTCAGGCGACGGGCCTCGCCCAGGGTCGCCATGGCGATGTGCCGTCCGGTGTACGCGGGGGGCACGGTGACCAGCCAGTCGTCGGAGGGCTCCAGGAGCGCGAGCTCAAGCTCGTCCACGATGCCTGCCGCGAAGACGGGGCCGCCGTAGTAGTGGCCGCCGCGCCTCCCCGCGGCGGTGCCCGCCCCGCCCTGGGCGGGGAGGACTTCGATGTCCATGCCCCGCCGACGTGCCGACGTCGAGAGCAGCTCGGAGGTCGTGGTGTACTGCGGCGCCAATGCCAGGAAACCGTGCTTCGTCACGATCGATGACCATGCCATCGGTCCGGTCGGGCAGTCCACCGGATTCGGGTCCGCGCCCCGGGACCCGACCGGATCGGGAGGGCCCTCGTGGGCCGGTCTCGCCGAGACCAATAGGGAATGCCTTCAATAGAATTGGCAACTATGTGAATCAGTGACGCGCATTCCCTAAAAAGCGCCCTGGATCCTCTGACCGGCACGTCATCTACTCAGTGATCACTACCGGATTTGTCACACAAGCCGATCGGTGGGCCACCCACCTTGCCGCTGCCCGCCAGTTCCACGCCCGTGAAGGCCATCTCCGTGTCCCGAGGAAGCACGTCGAGGAGCTGCCCAGTGATGGCAGCGGGGACGGTACGTCCGTCAGGCTTGGCGGGTGCTCAACAACATCCGGCGCAGGAACTCCTACGCGGCTCGACGGGTGTGGAGGTGGGCGATCTGGCGGTCAGCAGCAGCTGCTGGTGGTGGCCTGCTCGTCCGCCCGGGTAGTGGTGGCCGGGTTGGAACAGCAGGGTCTGGTCGGCTGCTTGGCCAGGGGATGGTCCACGGGGATTTCGTAACGCTCCTCCCGTACCCTCTCAGATCGGTCGACGGCGCACCCGATAGCGCAGGTGAAGCACCCGTTTGCCCTGAATCACCACGTCAGGATCCTCCAACAGGTGTTGCGTGTGGACCGACCCGAAGTAGCGCTTGCCGGACCCGAACACGACGGGTACGACGTCCATGCGCACCTCGTCGATCAGGCCCGCGGCAAGCACTTGGCCACCGACGTCGCCAGCGGCGACCTCGACGATGCGGTCACCCGCAAGCTCCTGCGCCTTGGCCACGGCTGCCTCGACGCCGTCGACGAAGTGAAACGGCGCCTCGGGGTCCCAGCCCTCGGGCTCCGGCCGGTGCGTCACGACGACCACGTGATCGATGCCGCCCGGAGGCTTGCCGTCCCAGCCGTCCGTCAGGTCGAAGACGTGGCGGCCGACGATTGTCGCCCCGACCTGGTCCCAGTACGGCCGGGTGTAGTCGTAGGACGTCTGCGACACCTTCAGCTCGCCGCTCTCATCCAACGGGACGTCACCGCTGGACAGCCAGTCGAACAGCGGTCCGGGCTGGTCGCTCTCGTCCGCGACGAATCCGTCCACCGACACCGAGCTGTACATGACCACCCTGCCCACGGGGCTCTCCTCTGCTTTGGGGTGCCCCCAAATTAGCGTGCCGTGAGCTGTCGCTCTTGTAAGAAATCAACCGGCCGGCAGCGGCCGGCTGTCCAGCACGTGGCCGGGATGTTCACGCAGGAACCACCGCCGGAATTCGACGTACCGGGTCGGCGTGAGCCCGGTGAACGCCCAGAACTCGCGGCCGAGGTGGGCCTGGTCGAAGTAGCCTGCGCCACCGGCGAGGTCGCCCCACCGCAACCTGAGCAGCGTGTCGTGTCCTGGGACAGGTGATCTTGACCGTTTGCCGCTGAGCTGTGACCGATCGCGAACGCCCGCGCGTTGGCCGCTGCTACTCGGCACCAACACCGGCGAAGACCGCCTGGCCGACAGCCGATAGGACTGCCACGTCCCGCATGTAGAGTCCGCCCGAAATTCACAGGTAGCTGCTGAAGGAGCACGAGTGTCGAGAACAACCCCACCCCGGCCTGTTGACATCGCGTCCATATTCCCGGAACTGGCGCCGTTAGCCCGGCAAGCTGTCCGCCTGCACCCCCGCGCCGGCCTGCCGTCCGTTCACGACAGCTCCGTCGGCGGACCACTCCTGTGGCCGGCCGACGAACAATGGCCGACCTGCGTGAAGGAACACGACAACGCGCACCCGCCCGTCTCTCTCGACGACATCCGCCAACGGCGGGCGCTGCTCGACGCCGCCTGCCTTCGCCCCCGCGATCCTCGCGAGCACCTTCTCAACCCCGACGAGCGCGCGTACTTCGCCACGCTCCAAGCCGGGCATCCGGCTCACTCCGAGCCGAATGCCCTGCTGCCGGTCTCCCAGCTCTACCTCCGCGACGTCCCGGGACTCGCGGGCCCCGAGGGAGCCGACCTACTGCAAGTCTTGTGGTGCCCCCTTGACCACCACCACGGGCTTCCCGCGGCCCGCCTCGTCTGGCGGAACGCCTCAAGCGTCGGCAACCTGCTCACCGATCCCCCGGAACCCGCGGACCTCGAGCACTACGGCAACTACGTTCCCGAGCCCTGTGTCCTGCACCCCGAGGTCGTCACCGAGTACCCGGCACCGCACGAACTCCCGGAGGAACTCGCTGACCGTCTCTACGACTGGGGAGAAGAGCAGGAGGAGGACACCGAGTACCCGGCACCGCACAATCACCCGGAGGAACTCGCCGACCGTCTCTACATCAGGGGAGAAGAGCAGGAGGAGGACCCGGAAGAAGGCCCCGGCGGCACCTACTACCAGTACTACCTCTCGGTCGCTCCCGGCTGGAAGGTCGGCGGTTGGGGCCCGTGGAGCTTCTGCGACCCCAGCCCCATGCACTGCGAGACCTGCAACGCCCAGTACCAACCCCTGTTCACCATCGACTCTGGCGAAGGCAACGGCGGAAGCGACAGCTGGACCCCTCTGAAAGACCTCGAGAAGCCGTCAGGCCCCACCGGACTGCGCAGTCCTGCCGACGCGGCCATGGTGAAGATCGGCAGGGGCTACAGCATGCAGATCTATGTCTGCCCGACGTCGCTCGACCATCCGCATCTCGAAGTCATGCAGTGAGCGCGTCCGTGTGTCCGCCCGCCGGGCGGACAGTTGTTGCCGATCGGTACGAAGCCCGAGCGCGACCGCTCTAGTGCCCGGCCAGAAGGCTCGCCACGGGGGTCTCTCCGCGTTGAAAGTGATGTCCGAGCACCTGCGTCCTGTCGCCGACCGACCGGTCCGGGTGCTGAGCCGGCTTGACCTTCGAGTCGGGTCGAAGGTTTACCGTCGGCGGTGTGACGACCTACCGCATCTCGCAGTTGGCTGCGCGCTCCGGCGTTCCGGCCACGACACTGCGCTTCTACGAGAACGCAGGGCTCCTGCCCGCAAACCGCGCACCGTCCGGGTACCGGGTATACGGCGAGGACGCGGTGGAGCGCCTGGCCTTCATCGCCTCGGCCAAGCTCCTGGGCCTGGCCCTGGAGGAGATCCGCGAACTCCTCGCGGTCCGCGAGGAAGGGGTGTGCGCCTCCGTCCGGGCCCGGATGCTGCCGCTGGTCGCGGACCGTATCGAAGAGACGGACGGCCGGATCGCAGAGCTGCGCGCATTCTCCGCGCACCTCACCGGTGTCCACGCCGATCTCTCGGGCCCGGCGCCCTCGGGGGCGTGCGGCCCGGACTGCGGCTGCACCACGACCAGACCGGCGGCCGCGGCCGGGCCCGTGCCGATCACGCTGTCACCGACCCGCCTCTCCGCGGAGTCCGAGCCGTGGCGGGACGCCCCGGTCGCCTGCACTCTGGGCGCCACCCGGCTGGGCGAGCGCACCGAACAGTGGCGCCGGCTGGTCGGCGAGGCGAAGGGGCGCGAGGAGATCCCCGACGGCGTCCGTCTGATCTTCCCCACCGGGGCCGAGCTGGCCGGCGAGGTGGCCGCGCTCGCTGCGGCGGAGCAAGACTGCTGCGCGTTCTTCGACTTCACCCTGCATCTGACCCCGACCGCCCTCTGGCTTGAGGTGCGGGCGCCCGAGTCCGCCGCCGGGATGCTGGCCGACCTCTTCGGAGCAACCGCATGACCGCCTCCTCTCCCCGGCGGTTCCGGCCCTGGGGCACGCTCGGCGCCGGCGCGGCCGCCGCCTGCGCGGTGTGCTGTGCGGGCCCGCTCCTGGCCGTCCTCGGCGGCATGGGTCTCACCTCCGCGGTCGGCGCCCTGTGGATGCCCGCCCTGGCGATCCTGACCGTGGCCGCCGGGCTCGGCGTCCTCGTCGTACGGCACCGGCGCCGCAGAGCCTCCTGCCGCGCGGAAGCCGCACCGGCCGACCTCGGCATGCCCACCCTTGGCCCGCCTCCGGAGACGAGCGGCAGCCAGGACACCCGCTGAGCGGGCGCCGCCGCAGGCCGGGCACGGCGGCCTGCGAGGACGGACAGAACGCGGCCACCGCGCGGCGGCCGCAGAGCACGAAGAGGCGTTCTCCGCCCTCACGGGGGGGATGCCCAGGCGCTCTGCCATCGGTTCCACCGACGTGCGCCTGCCGTCCGACATCAGCCCGCGCGGGTAGTGCCGGCCGTAACCACGCCGGCCTGCGTAGGCCAGGTACGCGAAGACATCGTCCGTGAACTCGGCGAGGTCCGCGTTCAGTTCATCAACTGCCTGTCGCTCCATCCCTCTACCGTCCTCGCCACAGACATGGTCAAGCAGCTGCTTCGCGAACTGATCGAGGACCATGACCAAGCCCTGTCAGAGGGAGATATCATGACGTTTCCTCCACCCAGGAAACCGCATGGTTGGGTCAGCACACCTCCATCGTCACGCCGCCTGGCCCCGTTTCGCCTGGGGCCATCTGGCCCTGTTTCACCGGGGGGATGGAGGTTTGCGGCGTTGGTGACCTCCCGCGCGGACAGAGCTTCCCTGCCCCGGCCCGATGAACAGCCACACAGTCCAGGAACTCTTGTGCTACGGGGACTCAGACACCGTCACGCGATTCCGAGGCCATGATCGTGGCGCCTCGATCCGTACGGCCGTCGCTGCACAGCATGGGCGCCCAGGCCGCCGCGGCGGCTGCCAGGTCGTCTCCGCACGTGCTGCCGGGGCGTGGCCGGGCCGCGGTGCCGAGGACGACGCGGTCGGGGCGGAGCAGCACGGCACCCGCGCTGCCCATCCAACGCACCAGGGCACCGGTGCCCGGATCGCCGCCGGGCGCGGCGCCGCCCGTGCTGGGCCGGTGTCGCCGGGGGTCGTGCAGGTGGATGACGCGGGCGTCCAGCGCTCGCACCAAGGCGTGCAGGGCAGGGCCGAGCGGCGCGGTGGCCAGGAGCGCGAAGTGTGCGCCGAGAAGGTCGTCCAGCAGGCGGGGAGTGCCGTCCGAGTCGGGGACCAGGGGCTGGGGGCACAGCGTCCCGGGGCGCGGATGGCCGAGGCGGCGGGAGCCGACCAGGGGGCCCGGTCCCAGCGGCGGGTTGACGGCGGACAGTACGAGATGGGAGGCACCCGGCAGCCGGGAGAGGCCGGGCAGGACGGCCTTGCGGGCCAGTGCGATGCCCGTTCCGCCTCCGGTCATGACTGCGCCGACGGCCACAGCGGTGCGGATCAACTGCCGTGCGTGGCGTTGGCGTTCGGCCTGGTAGCTGTCGAGCAGGGCCTCGCTCGCGCGGCCGGTGAGGACGCGGGCGAGCTTCCAGGCGAGGTTGTGGGCGTCACGGATGCCCGCGCACATCCCTTGCCCGATGAAGGGCGGGGTGAGGTGGGCGGCGTCACCGAGCAGGAAGACGCGGTCCTTGCGCCATCGGTCGGCGACCTGGGCGCGGAAGGTGTAAGAGGTGGTGCGCAGTACGTGCAGTTCGTCTTCGGGGATGCCCGGCGTCCAGGCGGCGATCAGCGCCAGCAGACGCCCCCGGTCGGTGAGCTCCTCCGGCTGCTCGCCGGGGCCCAGGCGGAACTCCCAGCGGTAGCGGTCCTCGCCGACCCGCATGTAGGTGGCCGCCCGTTGCGGATCGCAGATCTGGTGGACGCCGTCCCAGGCGGGCAGCGGCAGGCGGCAGCGGACGTCGACGACCAGCCACTGCTGGGCGGTGGCGAGGTCCTGCATCCGGGAGCCGATGGAGGCGCGGACCAGACTGTTGGCGCCGTCGCACCCCAGGACGGCGTCGGCCAGGAGCGTGCGGGAGGCACCGGTGTCCTCGTCCCGGAAGGAGACCTCCACCGGAGAGCCGCCGCGCGGGGGCGGTGTCACCGCGGTGACCTCGACGCCTCCGCGCAGCGTTACCGAGGGGTGCTTCTTGAGAGTGTCCCGAAGCAGCTGTTCGAGTTCGGGCTGGTCGAACATGTTGGCCTGGGGAAAACCGTGCCGGCCGTAGGGGCCGTCGCGCAGGAACTCGGCCAGCACCCGGTGGGCGCCGTCCAGCAGCCGCATGCCGCGGGCCGGACGGGAGATCGCGCTGAACGTCTCATGGATGCCCACGGCCTGGAGGATGCGGTGGACCTCGTCGTCCAGGTGGACGGCGCGCGGCAGCGGATACGGCGCACGGTGACGCTCCAGGACCAGGGCGGGCACGCCGTGACGGGCGAGGAGGGCGGCGGCACTCAGCCCGGTGGGCCCGGCACCGAGCACCGCGACGGGAACATGCTCGGGGGCGGTGGCGGTCACTTGCTCAGCGCCTTCATCAGACCCAGCAGACGGGCACGGTCGATTTCGTTGTCCTCACGCAGTGCGCAGACCGCCTGGAGGAGCGCCCCCGGCGCAGGCGTGGTGCCGAGGAAGTCCCGGGTGGCCGGCGGGCCCCACTGGGCCAGGCCGGAGGCGGACATGGCTGCCCAGCCCGGGGCCAGCGTGTTGTCGAAGGCGTCGCCGTCGGTGAAGTGCTCCAGCATGAAGCGGTCGGGATCACGCCAGTAGTCGAAGATCTGGCTGCCCTGGATGTGTCGGCCGATGCCCCAGGAGTGGCGGTAGCCGCGCTCGCGCAGATACTCGCCGCCGGCGGCCAGCACGTCGAGGTCGGCGACCTGATAAGCGGAGTGGACATAACCCGTGTCGGGACCCAGGTGCATGGCCAGGGTGTGGTGGTCGGCGGGCTCGCTGCCGCGGTCGCAGCGCATGAAGGCCATGGTGGGGCCGCGGTCCCGCTGCCCGTCCAGGTAGAGGAAGTCGCTGACGATCAGGCCGAGGTGCTGCAAGTACCACTCGAGGGCGCGCCGGAAGACCCGGGTGGAAAGCACCAGGTGGCCCAGGCGCTGCACCTGAGAGGGCTTGCGGGGCGGGCGCTGGGTGGCATTGATGCGGACAGCGGCGGTGGAGGTGCCCGTGTTGAGGACGAAGGGTTGTTGCAGCGGCTGTGCCGGCTCCTCGGTGACGCCGTGTACGACGCGGACCGGTATGCCGGAGGGGTCGAGCAGGTCCACGGCGCGGCCTGCGCCGTACTCGGTGAGCGTGCGGACCTTGTGACCGGTGGCCCGGGCCAGCCGGTCGAGGTCGGCGGCGTCGGCAGCCTGGAAGGCGGGGCCGATGAACCGGGAGGCAGGGCCGCGGCGGATCACCAGGCAGTGGGAGCCGGTCAGGGCACCGCGCAGATACAGGGCCTCATCGCTGCGGGCTGCGGTGGTCAGGCCGAAGTCGTGGGCGAATGTCTCGGCGCGGTCCAGGTCGGGTTTGGTGAACTCCAGCCAGGCCAGATCGACCACCTTGATGACGGGCTGGGCCGCGCGGCCCGGGTGCTCCCCGCGCAGCGCGCCCTGTTCGCTGTGCAGTCCCTGGTGGGCGTCGGCGGTGGAGACGGGGATGGATGTCGGGTCGTTCATGGGAATTCCCTTCCTGTGGCTCCACGACCTGCGGTGGCGATCGGCGGCCGGGTGGCACGTCAGGTGAGCGGTTCCTACCGTGCGAGCAGGGTGTCGAGTGCGGTGGTGAGTTCGGCGGCCGGGTCGGTGGCCGAAGCCGTGGGCGCGCCAGCCGATAAAGCGGGTCCGGGCGTACCAGGACGGCGCCTCGCGGGGTGCGCCCGCGGGCGGCTGTCCAGGTGGAACGCAGCTCGCGGTAGCCGCCGTCGACGTGGCCGGGACGGATCGCCTCCAGCGGCAGCCTCCTCCGGGTGGCGGTCTTCTCGGCGGCTTCGCGCCAGGCCTGGCCCGTCCTCCCGGCGATCAGCAGGAAGCAGCCGGGGCGGACGTGGGACTGCTAGCCGCCGGCCAGCAGGACGAGAAGGGCTGCGGCCAGGGCGCCGACGACGGCGGCCGGCAGGCAGCTGGCGGCTGGGTCGCCGCTGCGGAGGTGGACGACGACGGCTCCGGTCATGAGCAGGATCAGGCCCGTTGCGGCGGCGACGCCGAACGCGGTGATCCGCAAGCCGGCCAGCAGCCCGACCGCTGCCGCCACTTCCGAAGCGCCCAGCAGGCGGTAATGGGTGGTGCTCATGCCGACATGGGCTGCGGCCTGTCGCATCGTGGCAACTGCCGCGAGCTTGGCCGCTCCCAGTGGGAGGAAGACCGTGGCGAGGAGGACGGCCATGACGACGGTGAGGGTGCTCATGAGGTACTCCCTGTGCGAAGAGGGGATGGCTCGGGGCCGTCCGGAAGCGGGTCGCTGCGACCCGCTTCAGGAGACGGGCCGGGGGCGTACTGCCAGTTGAGGACGTATCGGTCGAGGGCCGCGGCGGCCCTGCGCCGTACCGCCTCGTCGGCAGGTGCGGGCACCGTGACATTGACCCCGCCGTCGTGCGGCCGGCACACGATCCGTTCGGGGTCGCAGTCCGCGCCCTGGGCGGCCAGTTCGGCGTGGACTGCGCGGCGGGTGGCGTCCAGGCGCAGGCCGAGTTTGTAGGGCTTGCCGACGGCGGTGAGCGGGATGGCGTCGATCACGAGCACCTCCCGCGGGGCGGCGGCGCGCTCGCCGACCCGTTCGGTGGCCCAGGTGAGCAGTTCGACGGGGTCGGCCTCGGCGCCGGGTGTGAGGGTGACGTAGACGACGGGCACCTCGCCGGCGTGCGGGTCGGGGCGGCCGACCGCCGCGGCGGCGGTGACTTCGGGATGGGTGAGGAGGGCGTCCTCGATCGCTGCGGGGTCGATGTTGTGGCCCCCGCGGATGATCAGGTCCTTGGCGCGGCCGGCGAGATGGATGAAGCCGTCGGCGTCGATGCGGGCCAGGTCGCCCGTGTCCAGCCAGCCGTCACGGATCTTCCCTGCGGTCTCCAGGCGCGGCCCGTGGGCGGAGTGCTCGGCGACGTAACCGGCGAAGACAACCGGGCCGCTGATGGCGAGCACCCCGGTGACGCCCTGCGGCAGGTCGTGCCACTGGCCGGTGTCCGGGTCGATGCGCACGGTCTTGAGCTGCTGGTAGGACAGGCGTCGGCCGACGGCGCCGGGCCGGGTGTGACCGGGCAGGCCGAGGGCTGAGGCGCAGGTCGCCTCCGTCAGCCCGTAGCCCTCGCACAGCGGGATGCCGGTGTGCTTCTCGAACGACTCCCGAACGGCCGGCGGCAGCGGGGAGGCGCCGACGGCGGCGAACCGCATGCTGGAGATGTCCGCGTCGACGGGGACGCGGGCGAGGACGGAGTACACGGTGGGCACGCCCGACATCGCGGCGATGCGGTAGTGCTCCACCAGCTTCCAGAACACGGCGCACAGCTCGGGATCGCGGTAGCCCAGCGGTCCGGCCCACACCACCTGCTGACCACGCAGCAGCGGGCCGAGCAGAGTCACGATCAGGGCATTGACGTGGAACAACGGCAGCGCCGCGAACATCACCGAGTTCTCGTCCAGGGGGATGCTCGCGGCCACCATCCAGGCATCGACGACCTCGTTGGCGTGCGTGTGCGCGGCGAGCTTGGGCGTGCCGGTGGTGCCGCCGGTGTGGAGGTAGGCGGCCAGGTCGTCGGCGGTCGGAGGCTCGATGTCCACCAGCTTGTCGGCGCGATGGGAGGCGGCCAGCTCCGTGAGGTAGCCCACGGGTACGCCCACGACGGGTTCCAGAGCAGTGACGGGGCCCTCGGCCTTGGTGGGGGCCAGGGCCAGCAGCGCGTCCAGGCGCAGGGCGGCGGCAACGTGCCGGGCCGTGGCCCACACCTGCGCATCCAGCTGCGGACCGGCGGCGATGAGCACCCGCGCCCCGCCGCGCCGCAGCAGCTGCTCGACGTGTTCCGACGCCAAGTCCGGGTTCACCGGGGCGGCGATACCCGCGGTCTGCGCGGCCAGCAGGGCGGCGGGCAGCTCGGCGGTGTTCGGGGCGAGCAGGCCCACGGCGGCGTGGCGGGTGACGCCGAGCGAGCGCAGCAGGTTGGCCGTGCGGTGCACCTGATCGCGCAGCTGCGCGAAGGTCGTGGTGACGGGGCGCAGGAAGCGTGCGGCATCGGGCAGCACCGTCAGGGCGGGGCGGTCGGGCCACAACCGGGCAGCGCGGAGCACGGTGTCGTAGGTGGTGGCGGGCAGGTCGCGCTGATCCAGCGGAACGGCCTCGATCGCGGACAGGTCCGCGGGGGTGTCGTGGGCGGGCCACAGCAGGTCGATGGGGGTGAGTGTCACCGGTGCGCCTTTGCAAGGTGAGGGATGGGGTCAAGTGGCCGGCCCGGTACGGGGATGCCGGGCCGGCCGGTCCCGGGCGGGGGTCCCGGGAGTCGTCAGCGAGCGCGCACCACCGTGCGCTGCTCGCCGAGCTCGAGTACGCCGTCGTCGGTCGCGATATGGGCCGTGACGACGTCTCCGTCCTTGAGGTAGTCGGGGTTCGCCTGCTGGCGGGCGAAGAACTTCTGCCAGCGCTTGTGCGGGGGCAGCAGGGCGGCGAGCGTGGTCAGGAGCCTGCCGGGGGATTTCAGGGCGGTGCCGCCGGGCGTTCCGGTGAGCAGGACGTCACCGGGCTCCAAGGTCTGGAAGCGGGCCAGCAGGCTGAGGGCGCGGGCGGGCCGGACGATCATGTCCCTGGTGGTGCGGTCCTGCCGGGTGGCCCCGTTGACCTTCAGCGTGAGCCGCAGGTCCGGCAGGCGGGCCAGATCGTCGGCATCGACCAGGAGGAGCCGGGGGCCCAGCGGGGTGAAGGTGGGGTACGACTTCGACTCGTAGAACTGGGTCTTGGGCAACTGCAGGTCGCGGGCGCTGACGTCGTCGGCGACGACCAGCGCGGCGACATACTCCGGCAGGGTGGAGTCGGTGACCTCGGCACCGACCGGCAGGTCCGCGCCCATCACCAGCCCGAGTTCCACCTCGTAGTCCAGGAAGCGCACGTGCGGGGGACGCACGATGTCCTGGTACGGGCCGCTGACGGACCCCGATGCCTTGCGGAAGAACGCGGGCGGGACGGTGTCCGGGTCGAACCCGGAATCCACCGCGTGGGAACGATAGTTGACCATCTGCGCCACCACCCTGCAGGGCGTCGTGACGGGCGACAGCAGCTCTGTCTTTCCGGCAGAAAGCCCGGCGTCGGGGTCGGCTGCGGCACGGGCGGCCGCCTGCTGCACGGCGGAGCGGTCGGCGAGCAGGCCGGCGGTGGTCTCCGCATCGGTGTCGACGCGGTGCAGCCGTCCTGTGCCGCTCTCCACCCACCAGCCGTCTTTCGTGCGGACGACCTGGATACTCATCGGCTCTCCTGAGTCCTGGACAGGCGTCGACCGGACCACTCCGATGAGTAGCTCCGGTCAGTAGTGATGAAAGCATCAGTACAGATGCTGGAATCGTCAATGGACATCAGGACTGATGAAAACATCAGAACTGATTCGTTGGGTAAGGTGGAGGGATGAGAGCCGCCGAACAGGGCAGGACAGACAGCCGGACGCCCAGCCACGCACCCAATCGCCTGGACCGCCGCAAGGCGCGCACGCGAGCCGCGCTGGTCGCCGCCGCGCAGCGGTTTCTCGCCGAACAGGGGCGAGCAGACGTGAGCATCCAGGAGCTCACCGAGGCGGCGGACGTCGGCTTCGGCTCCTTCTACAACCACTTCACCAGCAAAGACGAGCTGTTCGACGCCGCCGTCGCCCTTACTCTGGAGCAACACGGCACACTTCTGGACTCCGTCGTAGGAGACCTGAAGGACCCGGCGGAGATCTTCGCAGCCAGCGTCCGCCTAACTGGCCGCTTGCAGCGTAACCACCCGCAAATCGCCAGAATCCTGGTGCGAACCGGAATGCCCTACCTGAGCTCCGACGGTGGCCTCGCCCCGCGAGCGATGCGGGACCTGCAGGCTGCCTCCGACAGCGGGCGGCTGGACATCGACGATCCCCACACCGCCGTCGCCATGGTCGGCGGCGCCCTGCTCGGAGTGCTGCACCTTCTGGAGACCCGCCCCGACCTCGACACCGAGCGCGTCACCGATCAACTGGCCTTCCGTCTCCTGTGCATGTTCGGCATGACGCGCGCCGAAGCACAGGAGATCGCCACCCGGCCCCTGCCATCGCCGCCACCGGCCTGACCTGTCTACTACCGCACCAATCTCACGATGCGGCAGCTCGCACCCTTCTTCGCGGTCTCCCCCGGCCACAGCGCGCGGGACTGTCCAATCAACGGCCCTGTCTCGCTTTCAGTGGTGACGGGGCGTGCTGCTATCCGAGGAGGATGCGGTGCCGAAGCAGGGTGAAGCCTGCTCGTCCGTGCATCTGGCGTGCGATCCGTTCGGTCTTGGTGTTGACGCCCTCGGTGGGGCCGTTGCTGTACGGAAGCGTGAGCCCGGCGATCACGGCGTCGACGTCCCGGTCCAGGCCCAGGGTGAAGGAACGTAGATGGGGCAGGTCGGCTGCTCGGACTTGGGTGATCCAGCGCGTGAGCGCGTCGGCATTGTCGGCGTGCGGCGTAAGGAGTGGGGCGAAGTCCCTGATTATCCGTGGCCAGTTGAGTCATCTCGGGGCAGGCGGTGGTGAGCTTGGCCAAGAGCTCGTGCTGCTCGGCCTTGAGATTGTCGGGCCTGGTCAGCAGCATCGGGCGAGCCTGCGCGGGAAGATATGACTGCGGTCGGTGTCCGCGCGGCCCTGGTTGATGTACTTGTGCGGGAGGTTCAGCAGCCCGTGAAGCCGAGGGCTTTGATCGCTTCGAAGAGGTGCTAGACGGGGACGCCGAGGTCATCGGCTCGGCGTTCGCGCAGGTGCTCGTTGTAGGGGTCGACGAGGCCGGCGCGGTACTTGGGGACGCGGAGCATGCGCTCGGGCCGATCGGTGCGGGCGTAGCCTTTGACGGTGTTCAGAGCCAGTTGGAGACGGCGGGCGCATTCGAGCGAGCCGACGCCCTGGTCGAGCAGCCCGTGGACCTGGTGCCGGCGTTCCAGGGTGGTCCGGGCGCGGGGCCCGTCGTAGATCGGCGCGTCCAGCACGGTGGCCCAACAGGCGCTGTGCGCCTTGACCTCGCTCAGAGCGGCTTCGCACAGGTTGTGCCACACATGCCACCGGTCCGCGACCTGCACTGCGTCAGGCAGGGCGCGCCGGATCGCCTCAGCGTAGGTCGCCGAGCCGTCACGGCACACGATCTCGATGCCTGGGTGCTCGCGCAGCCACGCCTCCAGGGTGTCGGGCGTGCGGCCGGGCAGCACGTCGATCCGCTCATGAGTCTCGGCATCGATGATCACGGTGGCGTAGCGGTGCCTCCGGCGCAGTGCGAAGTCGTCGACGCCGATCGCGCGGGGCACCCGCCCGATGGGCAACGGGATCCGCAGCAGAGCGCGCAGGGCCGTGTGACGCGACAGGCTCACCGCCAATATCGCCAGCAGACGAGCCCCGGCCCGGCCCGCCAACTCCTGGACCACGGCCTTTACTTGCCTGGTCCGGCGGGTCGCACGCTGCTGGTACCGGTCCAGGACGCCGGGCACCTGTTCGCGGAAGGTGTGGCGGCAGCCGCGCGTGGGACACACCGGACGCCGCACCCGCACACGGACCACCGCCCGTCGTTCATCGACCGGCACGTCCGCGACTGTCCGCCGGTGATAGCCGTGCACGCGTTCCGAGGGGGCCTCGCACACCGGGCAGACCTCAGTGTCCCGCGGAGTCCGTGCCCGCACCACGATCCGCTGACCTTCGTCGACCGCATCCTCGATGACCAGCGGGACAAGCCCGAAGAGACCGTCTGCACAGGCTCGTTGACATCCTTCACGTGAATGCCAACGACCCTCACGACTCCCCGTCACCACCGAAAGCGAGACAGGGCCGTTGATTGGACAGTCCCCGATGCGGCAGGCGAGGCTGGAGATCTTCCACTGGCTCACGTACTACAACGCCCGCAGGTGCCACAGCGCCCTCAACTGCCCTTCGTCTGCCGAGTTCGAACGGCAGTAGCAGCAAGAACGTAGACTTACCCTCGCGGCATCGGGGTCACCCCACCCGTCCGGGACACCGTCAGTAGGCACCGTGCCGACGCAGGGAGCGCGGGCGGCCGTCGGGATCGGCGACGACCCGGTAGAGCGGATCGGTCAGGGCCCGCGTGATGCGGGACAGGTGCGGCGGGTGATAGGTGCGCAGCCGTCCCGACGGTCGCGGACCGTGGCCGCCGCCGTCGTGCCACGCGTCCAGAGCGGCGGCCGAGTCGGCGTAGGCCGCAAAGGCGCGGCCCGGTTCGCAGAGTGCAGCCGCTTCCCCGTCCCCGTCGCGGTCGAGGTGTTCGAGATTCAACGACAACCGCAGCTCGCGCGCGAAGACGCGGGCGCCGTCACCCAGGCCGCCGGGGTCCATCGGTTCACGGGAGTCACGGGTCTCGTCGAGGACAGCGCAGCTGAGTTCCGAATCGTGCGTCCAGGAGCGCCGGTTGACGTTGTCGGAACCGACCGAGGCCCAGACATCGTCGATGACACAGACCTTGGCATGGACGTACACGGGCGTCCCGGCGTGATTCTCCAGGCTGTAGACGGCCACCCGGTCGCCGCCGGCCCGGCGCAGGACTTCCAGGGCGCGAATCCGGCCCAGCAGATTCATCGGTGTACTGATCCGCCCTTCCTGGTCCGGTAGCGGCGGCAGGACGGCGATCATTCGCAGGCCCGGATGATCCGCGAGAGCCTGAGCGAACGGCTGGACGGCACTCTCCGACCACAAGTACTGGTCCTCCAGGTAGATCAGCCGGCGTGCCCGCCGCAGGGACTTCGTGTAGGCGCGGGCGATGCTGCGTTCACCGTCGGGAGCGAACGGATAGCCCCTGAGGCGGTTCGGGTAGGTGCGCAGGATCTGGACCGTGTGGGAACCGCGGGGGCCCGGGTCGGGTTGCTGTACCGGGAGCGGATCCGCCCGTGTGTCCTCGCCCCGGAGTGCCGCCCGAAGCCGGCTGCGCGGGCTGCGACTGAGCGGAGCCGGGTCCGTCCACCGCTCACGGAACGTGGCCTCGACATCCCCGACGGCGGGCCCGCGCACCGCCAGCTGGACGTCATGCCAGGGCGGACGGGAACCGTAGGCGTCGGCGATGGGTTGCGCCAGCGGGTCACCCTGATGAGCGGCGTCGTCCCGACGGCTGTGGCACAGATCGATCCCGCCGACGAAGGCGACGTCCTGCTCGGGCCGACCCGGGTGGCGCAGCACCACGAACTTTTGATGGTGCGAGCCGCCCGGCCGCACCCGCATGTCGAGCAGGCACTCCCCTCCCGCCTCCTCGATCTCCTCACCCAGGTGGTAGTTCTCCTGTTCGCTGAACTGGAACCGGTCCAGGTGCGAGCGCCACACCAACCCCTTGACGACGACACCGCGGCGTGCGGCGTCGCACAACACGTCGCCGATAGCGCTGCCCGGACCGTCCAGCAGCTCGTCAGGGTCACCCCGCCAGTCCGTGAACATCAATATGTCGCCGGCCCGCTGCGCCCGCACGGCCGCGAGCAGCTCGGCGAAGTACACCGCCCCGTGTACCAGGGGGCGGACGTCGTTGCCCGTGGACCACGCGGCACCGTCGGCATGACGGCGGTCCACACGTGATGCGGGATTCCCCCGCTGAGCGGGGGTGAGCAGCCAGTCGGCGCGTTCCACGTGGCAGTCCTTCCAGCCGACGGCCCTTCCGGGATCTCCTGGTAGATCCGTTACCCCCTGAGCGCGTGACCACGCGGTTCCTGGTCCGCCAGTCCTGCGAAGCCCTCTTCCGTGTCGTTCACACCCACACTCTGGCAAAGAGCGGCAAGCGCCGCGCAGCCCTCGCCGAGGCCGACATGCCTGCACCCTGCTGACTGGTGCGCCCGGCGACGAGGTGCCCTTCTGGGCGCTGGCCTGGGGCCGCCAGCCGCGTCGGTGTACTCCCGCACCGCCAAGGTCCACGAGACCTCAGGAGACCATCACTGACCTTTTCGAGTTGCCTTCGGGTGGTGACGGTGGGTGATCCCTGCGGTATGCCGGTGTGATGCGGTATGCGGATGGTGGGGGCCTGACTGCTGAGCGGCGGGCTGCACGTGAGGGGATCCGGCTGGAGGCCGGGCGGAGGTTCGCACGGGGTGACAGGTCCTCGGACATCGCCAAGGACCTGCGGGTGAGCGAGCGTTCGGTGGAGCTCTGGCGTCGGGCCTGGCGTGAGGGCGGCATGGCGGGTCTGAAATCGAAGGGACCCGCGAATCTGCCGAAGCTGTCGGACGAACGGTTCGCCCTGCTGGAAGAAGAGCTGGCCAAAGGGCCGGCCGCGCATGGCTGGGAGGATCAGCGGTGGACGCTGGAACGCGTCAGAACGCTGATCGGCCGCCAGTTCCAGGTCAGTTGCTCCATCGCGGGAGTGTGGCGACTGCTGCACCGTCACGGCTGGTCCTGGCAGAGCCCGGCCCGTCGCGCGCTGGAACGTGACGAGCATGCGGTCGGGCTCTGGAAGAAGGACGTGTGGCCGCAGGTGGAAGCACCGCGGCGGCGCTCGGAGCCTACATCGTCTTCGAGGACGAGGCCGGGTTCGCGATGACGCCGCCACGAGGGCGCACCTGGGGCCGGCGCGGACAGACTCCCGTGGTGAGAGTGCGGGGACGCTCCCGGCGCCGGATCTCGGTCGCCGCGATGTGCTGCTACCGGCCCGGCGAAAGGTCCCGGCTGATCTACCGGCCCCGTTTCCACCTGCTCCTCAAAGGAGCACGCAAGTTTTTCCTGGCAGGACTACCGCGACCTCCTGGTCCGAGCTCACCTGCAGCTCGGCGCCCCGATCGTTGTCATCTGGGACTGTGAGGATGGGGTGTCCCGTTCGGGACCGCGGCCTGACCCGGTCTGGGACTGACCATCGTGTCCGGAGTATTGATCTGTCGGCCGTGGTCCTGAACGGGTTTGCCGGCACCGGGTCGGCGGATGTGTCCCGATAGGGGCTTCGCGGCCAGCACCTTCACAGTCTTGACCACTCGTCCGCCCGGTGCCGGTCCTCCGCCATCGGCTCGGACGAGGAGAGACATGACAGCCCTGAGCAAGTTGCAGGATGAGAGCGCAGAGAACTTGCCGGCTGGAAGGCCGGAGGTTGTCCTGGGTGTCGATACCCACAAGGACGTGCACGTAGCCGCGGTGGTCACCCAGCTGGGCGCATTACTGGGGACGTGCCCCTTCCCCGCCACCGCAGCCGGTTACCGCGAGCTGCTGGACTGGGCTCGTTCCTTCGGCTCAGTACGCCGAGCCGGCGTGGAAGGCACTGGTTCCTACGGCGCGGCCCTGTGCCGTTACCTTAACGCCGAGAACCTGCAGGTGATCGAGGTCAATCGGCCAGACCGTGCCGCGCGCCGCCGGTCGGGCAAGAGCGACGCGGTCGACGCGGAGGCAGCGGCCCGTGCCGTGCTGGGAGGCCGGGCCACGGCCAGCCCCAAGCACACCGGCGGGACGGTGGAGGACCTACGCGTGTCCAAGACCGTCAAAGACTCCGCCGTCAGGGCCCGGACCCAGGCGATCAACCAGCTCAAGGCGATTTTGGTGAGCGCCGACCCGGAACTAGGAGAGTCCCTGGCGCCATTGAGTAACGTCGCACTCTTCGATGTGTGCGCCCGCCTTGATCCGGAGACCACCGCCGTCCATCAGGCCCTGAACCTGCTCGCCGTGCGGATCCAGCAACTGTCCGACCAGGTCAACGCCCTCACCCGACGCATCGCCGCCGCCATCAAAGACCATAATCCCGCGCTCCTACAGATTCAGGGCGTGGGACCCGACAGCGCGGCCGCACTCTTGGTCGCGGCCGGCGAAAACCACGACCGCCTGGGCAACGAGGCCTCCTTCGCGGCCCTCTGCGGCGTCAATCCCGTCGAGCACTCCTCGGGACGGCGCAGGCGAGTGATGACGATGCGGTAGAGGGCAGCGTTGGCCTGCCGGTTACCTCCGCGGTTCAGCCTCCGTCGCTGGGTCTTTCCAGAAGACTGCTCGACCGGGCTGACGCCGCATAGCGCGGCGAACGACGCCTCGCTGGCCAGCCGTTCCGGATTGTCGCCTGCGGCAATCAACAGGGCAGCTGCGCTGTCGGGCCCAACCCCGATGATGTCTAGCAACTCCGGACGGCATCGACGAACGGCCTTGGTGACCCGGCAGACGAGTTCCTTCACCTCAGCGGTCAGTTGCTGGATGCGCCGGGCCAGCAGCCGGAGCGTGAAGACGGCGGCGTCGCCTGAGTCGGGCAGGTCTGCGCAGGTGGCGATCAGGGCCGTATTGCTGAGGTCGGACAGCGTCTCGCGTAGTTCGGGATCGATGCCGAGGCGCCAAGTGGCCGATCGCCTCGACGACTTGGGCGATGCGCTGTGGATCCGTTGCAGTGAAGATGGACTGGCCGTGGACCGGCTCGAGAGCGGCAAGCGTCTCGTTCAGGTGCAGCAGGGCGCGCGTCCTGGGCGCTGCTGCTTCCAGTGTGCTTGTTCGGTCCGGCTCGCCGACGCTGTTTTGGCCCGCCCAGTCCTGTACAGCCCGTGCCCCGGCGGCTGCGGTTGCGGCGATGGATAGGTGGCCTTGACGATCGAGCTCAACGAGGTGGCCCTCGTCGACTGAGGCGCCGGGGTGGTCCCGACTGGGAATCACTGCGGCGACCGAGGCCAGGAGTGGTTGAGCGTAGATGATGCTGGCGTAGACCTGCGCTGCGGCGCCCATCCAGTCGTGGTCATCGGCGTCGGCGACCCGCGCGGTGAGCAGTTCCAGCACGTCTCGGGCGTGCCCGGCGGCTTCGGGAAGTTCGGGCCCGCAGGCGACGAGCAGGTTCCAGTCTCCGATGAGGACCTCCTCACCGGCGCTGTCGTACGGGCTGAGCAGGTCAGCTCGGATGTATGCGGCGTCGGTACTTCGAGCCTGCTTGAGAATCTCGTCTGCGGCACGCATGGAAATCCCCGTCCGCGCAGCCACCTCGGTCAGCACTTCCTGATCGGGAAGGACTTCGGTGCCCGCGGTGACCAGAACCCCCAGGCACGGCCCGCTTGCTGCGCGCTGTCCAGCGCCGGCGGGTTGTGGTGAGGTGACCCCCGGAGTGTGGACACAGGGGTTCATGCTGCGAGTGAGAGTTTAGTTGTCTTGTGGTGCTGTTGTTCGAACTCCATCGGGGAGAGGTAGTCCAAGGCGCTGTGGCGTCGGCGGGCGTTGTAGTAAGTGAGCCACTGAAAGATCTCCAGCCTCGCCTGTCGCATCGTCAAGAACAGTTTCCCGTGCATCGTTTCTCGCTTCAGTCCCTGCCAGAAGCTCTCGGCCAGAGCGTTGTCGTAACTCGAGCCAACCCTGCCCATGCTCCTGCGGATGCCATAGCGGTCACAGACCTGAGCGAACGCGGCTGAGGTGTACTGCGCCCCGCGGTCCGCGTGGAAGATCACTCCGGCCACGTGGCCGCCGCGGGCGGCGACCGCGTTGTGGAGCGCGTCGATGACGAGTTCGGCCCGCATGTGCGGGGCCATCGACCAGCCGAGCACCCGGCGGGACCGGATGTCCACGACACAGGCCAGGTAGAGCCAGGCCGCTCCGACCTGCACGTATGTAATGTCGCCGCACCACTTCTCGTCCAGAGCGTCGGCGGTGAAGTCCCGCCGGACCAGGTCCGCAACAGGCGGCGCGAGGCGGTCCGGGAGCGTGGTGCGCTTCTTCTTCCGCAGGTGGCGGCCGACGATCTCGTGCTTACGCATCAGGCGCGCGACCCGCTTGCGGTTGACCGTGTGGCCGAAGCCGCGCAGCTCGGCATGGACTCGCAACGCGCCGTAGTTCCCGCAGTGTTCGGCGTGGATCTCGCGGATCTCGGCGACCAGCACGTCATCGGCGGCCTGCCGCTCCGCCCGCGCTCCGGTGCCGGCGATCCACCGGTAGTAGCCCGAGCGGGAGACCTCCAACACCCGGCATATCCGCTTGACGCCGAACACCTCGGCATGGGCGGAGACGAAGTCCCAAGCGGCGGTCTTCACTTCATCTCCCGGGCAAAATACGCCGCTGCTCGGCGCAGGATCTCCCGCTCCAGCTGCCATTCCTTCTCGTTCTTCTGCAGCCGGGCGTTCTCCGCCCGCAGCCGGGCCAGCTCCGCCTCGGTGTCCTGCGACGAGCCGGCGGCGGCCGGCGGTGCGTCCGCGTCGCGCACCCAGGTCCGCAGCGTCTCGGGGTTGACGTTCAAATCGATGGCGACGTCCTTGAACGTCCGCCTGCCGGCCGAAGCCCGCCACAACGCAATGGCGTCGGACCGAAACTCCGCACTGTACTTCGAGGGCCGTGCCACAGAGATCTACACCTTCCAGGATCAACAAGATCCATTGTCAGGTGTGTCCACACCACGGGGATCACCTCACGCGGGGTTCAGCCCGAGGAGGTAGGCGATGCGCGCCGGTCCCCAGCGGCGCAGGACACGGACCTTGATGATCCGCCGCTCGGTACGGGTCGGTGTCCGGCGCGGGCTCGCGTGCGGGCGTGAGGAGCGGTCGGCCATGCCCGCCTCGCCCAGCTCGCGGTAGCGGCCGGCCCACCGCTGAGCCGTCGTGGGCGAGACCTGGAAGCGTTCGGCGGCCCGGCGCAGCGGCCAGGCCGCCTCGACGACGCAGCGGGCCAGACGCAGCCGTCCGGTCTCGGTCAGCGGTGCATTACGGTGGGGCACGAGGGCCTTTCGGTCGGTGTAGACGTCGCAATCCACACCGAACCCGGAAGGCCCTCATCCGTTCAAGATCCCCCAGCCGAGATCTCGCTCACCTGTCCACAACCTCCCGGGACAGAACATCTAGGGCGCCCCACCCCAGTACATCGCTGATTCACCTGATCACCCGCCTCGTCGTATATTTTCCGCAGTTGTGCTGCTCTCCGCAGCCGAATCGGTGAT
Organism: Streptomyces sp. NPDC005281; assembly: GCF_040607495.1. NCBI lineage: Bacteria > Bacillati > Actinomycetota > Actinomycetes > Kitasatosporales > Streptomycetaceae > Streptomyces > Streptomyces sp. NPDC005281. The sequence continues at coordinate 157,199 of NZ_JBEXGX010000022.1, forward strand.
CCTCGCCGAGACACGTTTTGCTCCTGCCGAGTGCTTGACGGGGCGTAGTCTCCACGGCCCAAGCCACACTGGCGGTGAAACTGGGCAAGCTCTGAACACCAAGCGTGGGAAAGCCCGCGGGGTTAAGAAGTCATCTCATTTGGTTCGATAGGCTGTCGATCGTGGTTTCGATCGTTGAGCGGCTGGTGCCGGATGAGTTGTGGGAGTTGTTCCAGCGGGT